>NZ_PUGA01000038.1:0-57194 GCF_003236725.1 Pantoea sp. ARC270 | reverse complement strand
GCCTGACGCTTTTCATTCGTGGTAAAGAAGTGCTTAAGCACGCTCTGCAGCATCTCTTTATCCGAGTTGAGGGTGTGCAGCTCACGCGTCGCATTCTGCAGTTTTTCTTCCAGCTCCTTGATTTTTCTGCCTTCTTCCGAAGACAACCCAGAAAACTTCTTCTTCCAGCTGTAGAACGTGGCTTCAGAGATGCCTAACTCTTCACAAATCTCTCTGACTTTCACGCCCGATTCAGAAGCTTTAATGGCATTTGTGATTTGATCTTCGCTGTATCGTGACTTTCTCATAAATGCTCTTACCTTTCTTATCGATTAATGGATGAGAATGACTTTAATAATTTCTGGCACTGTAAGATTCTATTAATGCAGTATTAAAGTGCGCCAATGGAATAGCGAAGCCTAAATTAAGATATTTAGAATAAATATCATCATGGGATAAATCTTATTTTATTCTTATCCGCAGGCCGCGCCTTCCTGGAGGCGGATTTTTGTTATAAATTCATCGCATCCCGAATACGGAAAAATTAAACGTAAACCGGATATTTAGCCTGACCGACCCGAATAATAGGGGGGTTGTGGCCGTTTAAGGTTGGGTTATTTTCAGCCTGAAATCGTTTCCATTTGAAGTGATTCGCGCCAGATATAATAAGAATTATCCTGAATTCACTCTCCGGATTATGATCAACTTCTCAATTTTCGGACCAGCCTGGTCTGAAGTCTTACATTTTCGCCAGGCCTACTGCGCGCTTATTAATTCGTTACAGGGATGTTGTACCGAAGCGGTTGTAGTTGAGTAATACTAAGGAAGAGTCGATGAAATTGAGCGTAATGTCTAATGCCGCCTGGATGATGTCTGAAAAGATCATCTCCGTATTTGGCGTCATTTTTGTGACGTCTTACGTGGCAAAATCCTTTGGCCCAACGGTGTTTGGCCAGATGGCGTTTTCAACCTCACTATTTGCAATGGTGCAAACCGTTGCCATCTTTGGCACCGAAACCATTCTGTTTAAGCGTGTCAGCAAAAATGCCTCAAAAGGCCTGCGTCTGATGAGCATCGCCCGGACGCTGCGGATGGTGTTGTTACTGGTCACTTCGGTGCCAGTCTTAATCTGGGTCTGGTACAACATGCAGGAAAATTTTCTGGCATTTGCACTGGCCTCATTTGTGGCGTCCGTTTTTGTCACCCAGGACACGTTCAGCGTCTACAACAATGCGCGGCTGGCCTCGCGCCTGAATACCGTTGCCAATGCGACAGGCATGCTGCTGAGTTTCGGCATCAGCTTTACCATCGCCTGGCTGCGCCTCAATCCGCTCTGGCTGACGCTCTCCATTGTGTCGGTGACCCTGGTGCCTTACCTGATTAAGCGTCACAACTTCTATCAGGATCATCAGGACCAGATGCCGCCGCGCGAAAAGCGTACCACCTATGTGCGTTATCTGATGTATGCCGGTCTGCCACTGGCCATCTCCAGCATCTTCATCTCTGTGCAGGTGAAAGCGGCGCAGATGTTTCTGGCAGGCACCGCGCCGGCGCGCGACCTCGGCCTGTTTGCGGCGGCGAATACCATTTCCGCCTCCTGGATTTTTATCCCGGTGGCGCTCATCACCTCCTGCTTCACTGAAATTTTCAGGGAGCGCGGCGAGGTCGCCATTAAGCTTGCCGCCCGGCTCAATGGCTATGTTATGGCGGTTTCACTGCTGATGCTGCTGATCATCTCGCTCTTCGGCGAGCGGATCATCATCGCGTTGTACGGGCCGGAATACACACAGTCAGGAAGTCTCATTACGTTGCTGTCGATAGCCACCAGCTTTTCGGCAATGGGGACCGTAGCCTATCGCTACATGGTTAAAGAGGGAGGATTCAATTACCTGCTGAGGAAAATCGTCTGTCTGATGGTCATCAGTTTGCCGCTCTCCTGGTGGTTGATCCAGGGTCACGGCATCATGGGGGCCGCGTGGAGCGTTTTCCTTTCAGAACTTTTGTCCCTGACCGTAATGAATTACTTCTTTAAAAACGGCGTCATTCAAAAGATTCAGGTTTCCTCACTCAACTACAAAACCTACAAATGAGGTCAGATATGCTCAAGTTGAAAGAAGAACTCAGAAGAAGTGTGCAGTATTTTATTAAGAAGATGCCCTGGGCTTATCAGGATCGCATCTACTACTTCCACAAGTTCAGAAAACTGCCCAATCTGCGTCAGCCAAAAGTGTTCAACGAGAAGGTGCTGTACCGTAAGTTTATCTTCGGCGATTACCAGAACTACGGTCGCCTGTCAGATAAGTACTCGGTGCGCGAATTCATTGCTGAGAAAATCGGTGATGAGTACCTGATCCCGCTGGTACACGAAACCACTGACCCGACCACGCTGAACAGCTTACCCTGCTGGAAGGGGACGGTGATCAAACCGAACCACGCCTCCAACATGGTGGAGATTCTGCTGGAAGAGCCGGATGCCCTGCGCAAGCAGCAGATCATTCATGACTGCTATCGCTGGCTGAAGACCGACTTCGCCAACGAAGCGCGTGAGATTCACTATCGCTACATCAAGCCACGTATTCTGGTGGAGAAGTACATTGGTGATGGCAAAAGCGCGCCGATCGATTACAAGTTCCATATGTTCAACAAGCGTGATGGCCGGTTTGAATATGTGCTGCAGGTGATCTACAACCGCTGCCAGCCGCTGCTGTCGATGAATTTCTACGTGAACAACCTCCAGGAGGCGTATCACAAGATTCGTGACACCGGGCTGGATGTCTCACCGATCATGCCGTCACTGGAACATGCGCTCGAACTGAGCAAGAAGCTGGCCAGTGATTTCGACTATGTGCGCGTGGACTGGTATATCCATGACGAGCGGATCTACTTTGGCGAACTGACCTTCACCCCAGGTGCAGGACTGGTCACCGGACTGGATCGCGGTTTAAATCAGATGATGGGAGATATGTGGATTCAGGACCGCCGCGGAACGCAGAGCCCGGGCGTTACAGTGCAGGATGTGAACATCCCTGCCATGTTGAAGAAAATTTAAACACACAGCAATATAAAAAACCCCGCGCAGCGGGGTTTTTTATGCCTGTCGATTGGGGATTATCGCAATCGATCAGGGCATCGGCCAGTCAGCAGGGGCCTGGCTCATCACATCGATAAACGCATGCTTTGAGATTTCCAGGAAGTTATGCACGTTTTCCATGCTCAGGGTAATGCCCATCAGCCCCGTCACAAACCAGCAGGTCACACCTAAACCAATCCCGCCACACATAAATGCCATCACATGACGGCTATCCTGACGCAGTCGGGTTTTCAGGGTACTGGCAAAAAACATCAGAACTGCGCTCAGCAACTCCCAGCGCATAACAAGAAAACTGGCGGTTAACGTGGCCATCGGTGGACCTCAATATCAGTAAGGATTCCTGACAATTCGCGGACATCACCGGCGGCAGAAAAGCGTGTCAGGAGGGGCTTTTTCGCCGTCAAACCAGGTTCAAAGTGTGACTTGGGTCACATTATATCACCCGATTTTAAATTTTGAACAAAATTTGACTCTGGTATGGCAGCTGGAGCGGGGGAAAAATGAACGGCAGGGGAGGAAGTGCGGGAAATTCAGTCAGATGCGCCTGTTGCAGGCGCATCTGCCGGTCAGCGAACCGGACAGCACTCACCGGTGGTGCGCTGGGTATAGCTGCCAATGCCGTCGTTGCAGCCAAAGCTCAGCAGGCGAGGGCGCTGAATCGCCTGACGTCGCATGGTATGCCGGTAGGCGGTTGGCGTCTGCGAAAACTGACGGCGAAACACGCGTGAGAAGGTCTGCTGCGAGTCGTAGCCATATTGCATTGCGATATCAAAAACCGGGCGCTGTGTCTGCGACAGCGCTTCTGCTGCCAGGGTCAGGCGACGCTCACGAATATAGCCACCCAGCGTCTGTTTCGTCACGGTACGGAACATACGCTGCAGGTGCCATTTTGAATAACCCGATTTAGCGGCAACTTCATCGATCGACAGACTCTTGTCGAGGTTCTGGTCAATCCAGTGCGTCAGGGAATGAATGATCTCTTCTTGCATCATGGCCTCATCCTTCTGGTGCTTAATAAGTGATATAGGGAGTTTCGTCGTTTTGATAGAGAAGGAGTATAATTCCTCAAGTTAACTTGAGGTAAAGGGCCTGATGAAAAAAGAACGCAACTATCCAAAACCGGTGTTAACACCGGGTGAGGTGGCGCGCCGTAGTGGTGTGGCGGTGTCGGCACTGCACTTTTATGAAAGCAAAGGGCTGATTTTCAGCACGCGTAACAGCGGCAATCAGCGGCGATACAGTCGTGACGTGCTGCGACGCGTGGCGATTATCAAGATTGCTCAGCGCATCGGTATTCCGCTGGCGACGGTCAGCGACAGTCTCGATCACATCCCGGCTGACAAACGGATGTCGACACCGGAATGGGATGCGCTGACCCGGCACTGGCGCGAAGAGCTGGATAAGCGCATCGAAACCCTGACCCGCCTGCGCAACGATCTGGATGGATGTATCGGCTGCGGCTGCCTGTCGATGCGCGACTGCCCGCTGCGTAATCCCGGCGACCGGCTGGGCGAGCAGGGATCGGGAGCGGTGCTGCTGGACCCGGAACAGGATGATAAACATCCGGATGTGGAGTGACGTCTATACTGAGGAGAGGTCAAAACACAGGGAATCATGATGATCACCGTTCACCATCTTGAGCAATCGCGCTCGCAACGCGTATTGTGGCTGCTGGAAGAGCTGGAAGTGCCATACCAGATCAAACGCTATCAACGCGAACCAACGATGCTGGCCCCGGAGGCGCTGAAAAAGGTGCATCCGCTGGGGAAATCGCCGGTGATTACCGACGGCAACCGGGTTGTGGCCGAGTCGGGAGCCATCCTGGAATACCTGGAAGAGAACTACGATCACACCTTCCGGCTGAAAATCAGTGATGAGTCGTCACGTCTGCAGTGCCGCTACTGGCTGCACTACGCCGAGGGATCGCTGATGCCGCTGCTGGTGATGAAGCTGATCTTCGGGCAGATGGGCAAAGCCCCGGTGCCGTGGCTGCTGCGTCCGGTCGGGGCGGCATTCGGGAAAGGGGTGCAGAAGGCGTTTCTGGATAAACAGCTAAAGCCGCACATGAAGATGATTGAACAGCATCTGGCAGCTAACCCCTGGTTTGCCGGTGAGCGCTTCTCCATAGCCGATGTCCAGATGAGCTTTCCGCTGCTGGCACTGGCGCAGCGCGCCGGGCTGGATCAGATGCCCGCCACCCGGAAATGGTTAGAGACCGTACAGCAGCGCGCCGCCTGGCAGCGCGCGATCGCTCAGGGCGGCGAGCTTTCGCTGCCAGGCTGATCCTCTTTTTCGCCCGGCGAGCCGTCTCTCTTCACGGCTATGCCGGTGCCACGTCCGTCAGAAACCGCTTTAACTTCAATGCGTCAGCGCGTTGCACTGGTCCCGGCTGCACGCTTTTCCGCCGCGAATCGCGGATCTTTATGCTGAACAATCTCCCTCTGACAGTTGAAACTGTGCCGCCAAACGCCGGATAATCGCCTGCCTTTTTATCCGGCCGCCTTTAGCGACCCATACTCTGCGGCAAGGTAAACGTTTGCCTGCCGGGTCCGCCCGGTCAGAGTTACCGTCTACCCGCTTATTCCAGGGACAGCGATGGCCGCAGAGCGATCCACACAACAAAAATTTTTGAGGCTCAATTATGTCAACTGAATCACGCCCGGCCAGTGGAAAACTGGACGCCTGGTTCTCGATCTCGGCGCGAGGCAGCAGCGTGCGTCAGGAAATTCTGGCCGGACTCACCACCTTTCTGGCGATGGTTTACTCCGTAATCGTCGTACCGGGGATGCTGGGCAAAGCCGGTTTCTCCCCGACGGCCGTCTTTGTCGCCACCTGTCTGGTCGCCAGCTTTGGTTCTATCCTGATGGGCTTATGGGCCAATCTGCCGATGGCGATTGGCTGCGCGATCTCCTTAACCGCCTTTACCGCATTCAGCCTGGTGCTGGGTCAGCACATCAGCGTGCCGGTCGCGCTGGGCGCGGTGTTCCTGATGGGCCTGCTCTTTACGCTGATCTCTGTCACCGGTATCCGTGCGTGGATCCTGCGCAATCTGCCGATGGGGGTGGCGCACGGCACCGGCGTCGGAATTGGTCTGTTTCTGCTGCTGATTGCGGCGGATGGCGTGGGCCTGGTCGTTAAAAATCCGGCTCCCGGCCTGCCGGTCGCCCTGGGCCACTTCACCACCTTTCCGGTGATGATGACGCTGCTGGGTCTGGCGGCGATTATCGGGCTGGAGAAGCGCCGGGTGCCGGGCGGCATCCTGCTGACGATTATCGCTATTTCACTGCTGGGACTGATCTTTGACCCGGCGGTGACGTATCACGGGCTGTTTGCGCTGCCTGACCTGCGTGATGCGCAGGGACAGTCGCTGCTGTTCAGCCTCGATATCATGGGTGCCCTGCAGCCGGTGGTGCTGCCGAGCGTGCTGGCACTGGTCATGACGGCGGTCTTTGATGCCACCGGCACCATTCGCGCCGTGGCGGGGCAAGCCAATCTGCTGGATAAGCAGGGGCAGATCATCAATGGCGGCCGTGCCCTGACCTCGGACTCTGTCAGCAGCCTGTTCGCCGGTCTGGTCGGCGCGTCGCCGGCGGCGGTCTATATCGAGTCGGCGGCGGGAACGGCGGCGGGTGGCAAAACGGGTCTGACCGCCATTGTGGTCGGCCTGCTGTTCCTGGCCATTCTGTTTATGTCGCCGCTGGCTTACCTGGTACCGGCATACGCCACGGCACCTGCCCTGATGTATGTGGGTCTGCTGATGCTGAGCAACGTGGCAAAAATCGACTTCGCTGATTTTGTCGATGCGATGTCGGGTCTGTTAACGGCGGTGATCATCGTGCTCACCTGCAACATCGTGACCGGCATCATGATTGGGTTTGCCAGCCTGGTAGTGGGCCGTCTCTTCGCGGGCGAATGGCGCAGGCTTAACGTCGGCACCGTCGTGATTGCCGTTGCGCTGGTGGCGTTTTATGCCGGAGGCTGGGCGATCTGACTGCTGAACCGGACGTGTAACAACGCGTCCGGAATTTTTCACTTTTTTCCTCCTCGTCGCACGCGTAGCTGACACCCTTCATCGCCGTTTGTTTTACACTTTATCGCTTAACCAATGACTGAAAGAAACGACGCCTAAGGAAAGCATGGAAATCTTTTTTACTATTCTCATCATGACGCTGGTCGTGTCGCTCTCCGGCGTCGCGGCCCGCATTCTCCCTTTTCAGATCCCGTTACCCCTTGTCCAGATCGCCGCTGGTGCGCTGCTGGCCTGGCCGACGTTTGGTCTGCATGTCGACTTTGATCCGGAACTGTTTCTGGTGCTGTTCATCCCGCCGCTGCTGTTCGCGGATGGCTGGAAGACGCCGATCAGTGAGTTCCTGCATCACGGTCGTGAAATTATCGGCTTAGCGCTGGCGCTGGTGCTGATTACCGTAATTGGTATCGGCTATCTCATCTACTGGATGGTGCCAGGTATCCCGCTGATCCCCGCTTTTGCACTGGCGGCGGTGCTGTCGCCCACCGACGCCGTGGCGCTCTCCGGCATCGTCGGTGAAGGCCGCATTCCCAAAAAGATTATGTCGATCGTGCAGGGTGAAGCACTGATGAACGACGCGTCGGGCCTGGTGTCGCTGAAGTTTGCCGTGGCTGTCGCCATGGGCACCATGGTCTTTACCTGGGGCGGCGCGAGCATCGAATTCCTGAAAGTCGCCGTCGGTGGTCTGGTGGCGGGTGTAGCGGTCTGCTGGCTCTACGGGAAATCGCTGCGCCTGCTCAGCCGCTGGAGCGGTGACGACCCGGCGACCCAGACCGTTCTGCTGCTGCTGCTGCCGTTCGCCTCTTACCTGATTGCCGAACATCTGGGTGTGTCAGGCATCCTGGCAGCCGTGGCGGCCGGTATGACCATCACCCGCTCCGGCATTATCCGTCAGGCTCCGCTGGCGATGCGTCTGCGCGCCAACAGCGTCTGGCAGATGCTGGAGTTTGTCTTTAACGGCATGGTCTTCCTGATGCTTGGCCTGCAGTTACCGGACATTCTGCAGACCTCGGTTGACCAGGCGCAGGCCGATCCCAACGTCGAACTCTGGATGCTGTTCGCTGATATCGCGCTGGTCTATCTGGCGCTGATGCTGGTGCGTTTCGGCTGGCTGTGGATTATGCAGCGCTTCAGCAAACGCCTGCTGAAGAAGAAGCCGCTGGAGTTCTCTAACTATTCGCTGCGCGAACTGCTGATCGCCTCTTTTGCCGGTGTCCGCGGTGCGATTACCCTGGCGGGTGTGCTCTCTATTCCCCTGTTCCTGAGCAATGGCGAACCCTTCCCGGCGCGCTATGAGCTGGTGTTTATTGCGACCGGGGTGATTCTGTTCTCGCTGCTGGTGGGTGTAGTGATCCTGCCGATTCTGCTGCGCGGCATCGATACCATCGACAAGGGTGCGCATCGCCGCGAACTGCAGAACGCCCGTGCCGTCATGGCCGGAGCCGCGATTGAGAGCCTGCACAAAATGGAAGAGCGGCTGGAGAAGGAGTCGGAAGAGAATATCGATCCGGAGCTGCTGAAAGAGGTGAGCCTGCGGGTGATCGGCAACTTACGTCGTCGCGCCGAAGGGAAGAACGACCTCGAACATGCGCTGTTCGCTGAAAACCTGGAGCGTCGCTTCCGCCTGACCGGGCTGCGCGCTGAACGCGCCGAGGTCTATCATCTGCGCGCCACTCAGCAGATCTCCAATGAGACGATGCAGAAATTACTGCACGACCTGGACCTGCTGGAAGCGCTGCTGATCGAAAAAGAGGAGTAATCCGCAACGGGCGCGTCTGCGATAACGCGGCGCGCCCGCCTGCTACACCGACAGACGCGGCGGCTGATCCGGCCAGTGCTCGCGACAGCACGCTATCCACGCCTGCGCACTGCGCGACAGATAACTGCCTTCCCGCCAGATCAGACCCAGACTCCATTTCAGCTCCGACTCCAGCGGCAGCCACAATAAAGAGTGTTTATCCAGCCGCTGACAGATCGGCTCCGGCAGAATCGCCAGCCCCATTTCCGCCTGCACCATCGCCGCCAGAAAGTCCCACTGGCCGCTGCGCACCGCTATGGTCGGCGTCAGACTGAGCCGCTGAAATGCCTGCATCAGCTGACGGTTCAGCGAAAACTCCTCGTTGAAAATCAGCAGCGGATGCTGCGCCAGTTCAGCCAGTCCAATCTGCTGGCGGCCAAGCCACACCGGATGCCGGGGCAGCAGCACGCAGAGCGGATGGTGCATCAGGGGCAGGGTGTTCAGCGGCAGCCCGGCGTCAACCGGCAGGGCGGTCAGGGCGATGTCCAGAGTGCCCGCCAGCACCGCCTGCTGGACGGTCAGCCCGCCAAACTCCGAAATTTTCAGCGCCACACCCGGATAGCGGCGGCGAAACGCGGAGATCGATCCGGCTATCTGCATCCCGACCATCGGTGGAATGCCGAGCCGCAGCTCACCGGTTTTCAGCTCGTTGATGTCACCGATCTCCGCTTCCAGCTGATGAAACTCCTGCAGGATCGCCAGCCCGCGCTGATAGACCGCCTGTCCGCTGTCGGTAAGATGCAGGCGACGGCCATCGCGCAGAAGCAGCGTACAGCCCAGCTCCTCCTCCAGCTGGCGCAGCATTTTGCTGATGGTCGGCTGCGTCACAAACAGCTTCTGTGCCGCTCGGGTAAAGCTCTGCTGACGAACCACTTCAGTAAAGTAACGCAGGGCGCGGACATCCATAACTATTCCTTTCAGGCATGATTGCGATAATTTTAATTCATTTTTTTCACCTTCTGTCGCCGATTTATACTGGTGCGGTGAATTTAATCGGGAGAGAAGGGTATGGCGTTAGCACTCACACCACGCAGTCACCGCGCAGCGCAATGGCTGAGTCTGCCGCTGCAGCTGGGGTTCTATATCGGTCTGTTTATCGCCTGCGACCGGCTGGTAACGTGGCTGCATCTGCCGTTGCCTGCCAACATCGTCGGCATGCTGCTGCTGCTGGCATTAATCGTGACGCGCGTCGTGCCGCTCAACTGGGTGAAAGCGGGATCACGCTGGCTGCTGGCCGAGATGCTACTGTTCTTCATTCCGGCCGTGGTAGCGGTGGTCAACTATGGCGATCTGCTGCGGGTCGACGGCTGGCGCATCTGCGTGGTGATCGGCGTCAGTACCCTGCTGGTGCTGGCTTCCACCGCCTGGGTCGTGGATCGGCTTTATCAGTATGAAGTCGCGCGCGCCGCGCGTAAGCAGGGCCCCCATGCGTGATATTCTGCTCAGCCTGCTCTGTGTGGCGGTGACCCTGCTGGTCTATGCGCTGAATAAACGGCTCTACCGGCGCTGGCGGACGCTGCTGCTGATGCCACTGGTCATGACGCCGCTGGTGCTGGTGGCGCTGCTGCTGCTGACGCACATCAGCTGGCAGGATTACATCGCTGAAAACCACTGGCTGCTGTGGCTGCTGGGGCCCGCCACGCTGGCCTTCGCCGTGCCGGTGTATGAGAACGTGGCGATTATTAAGCGTCACTGGCTGTCGCTGAGCGCGGGCGTCGTGACCGCCACGCTGGTGGCCGTCTGCAGTTCCGTCTGGCTGGCGCGGCTGCTGACGTTACCGGAGTCTATTCAGCGCAGCCTCGCCGTTCGCTCCATCACCACCCCCTTTGCGCTGGCCGCCGCGGGGCCGATTGGCGGACAGCCCGATCTGGTGGCGCTGTTTGTGGTGATCACCGGCGTGTTTGGCATGGCGGTGGGTGACGTCCTGTTTCTGCGCATTGCCATTAAGCAGGGCGTAGCGAAAGGCGCGGGACTGGGCGCAGCATCGCACGGCGCCGGAACGGCACGTGCTTATCAGCTTGGGCAGCAGGAGGGCGTTGTCGCCAGCCTGGTGATGATGCTTTCTGGCGTGGTGACCGTGGTTCTGGCTCCGCTGATTGGACACCTGATGTGGACGATATAGTCTACACTGCTCTGCGCAGGCGACTCTCCTGACCGCGACACGTATTTTTACGTAAAGTTTTCCGGATAATGTTGTCTCCGTTTTTCAGGCTGTTAACCTTGCGGCCGAATTAATTGTCCTTTCATGGAGTGGAATCATGTTTAAGCAACTTGTTACCGGGAGCGCCCTCGGGCTGGTTTTACTGAGCGGTGCCGCTCAGGCAATCGAAGGCAGTGTTGATGTCAGTGAACACAACACCAACCTGAATCTGGGTCTGGGCACCACCACGCCGGGGCTGTTTCTGAAGGGTAACTGGCTGCGTAGCGACCATGACGGCAGCACCTACGGTGCCGGTCTGGGTTACAACGTCGATTTCGGGCCGCTGCGTCTGGCGCCGACCGCAAAAGCGATCTTCACCCATCCTGAAGATGGAAAAGATGGATTTGCGGTGGCGCTGGGTGGTGCCGCACACTACAGCCTGAACAGCATGTGGGGCCTGTATGGCGAATACTACTATGCGCCGGAGTCCTTCACCGATCAGCTGGACAGCTACCAGGAAGCGGCGGGCGGCCTGAGCTTCACGCCGGTCTCACTGCTTAACCTGCGCGTGGGTTATCAGTACATCGAGCTGAACAACAAAGATGGACGTAAAGATAACGTGCTGGTCGATGGTCCTTATGTCGGGGCTTCACTGCGTTTCTGATGCGCGACATGAAAGAAAAGGGCGGCTGATTGAGCCGCCCTTTTTTTATGGCCTGTCTCTGCCCGTTTCAGAGGGCGATCAGTGCGCTTTACCCTGTTCAATACCGGTGCCGGTCTGCGAGCGAATGAACTGCGCCCGGAAGCGCGAACGCTCTTCTGCACCCTGCGGCGAATGGTCGGTAATCGAGAAGATCCAGATGCCTACAAAGGCCACGATCATCGAGAACAGCGCCGGATACTCATATGGGAAGATCGGTGTGGCGTTGCCCAGCACCTGCACCCACACCGTCGGGCCGAGGATCATCAGGATCACCGCGGTCAGCAGACCGAGCCAGCCGCCCACCATCGCGCCGCGCGTAGTGAGTTTTGACCAGTACATCGACAGCAGGATGATCGGAAAATTACAGCTGGCCGCAATAGAGAAGGCCAGCCCGACCATAAAGGCGATATTCTGCTTCTCAAACAGAATACCCAGCGCAATCGCCACCACGCCCAGCGCCAGCACGGTGATTTTAGAGACCCGCAGTTCATCCTTTTCGCTGGCCTGACCTTTACGGTAAACGCTGGCATAGAGATCGTGCGACACCGCCGACGCGCCTGCCAGGGTTAAGCCCGCCACCACCGCCAGAATCGTGGCAAAAGCGACCGCAGAGATAAAGCCGAGGAAGGTGCTGCCGCCCACCGCATTCGCCAGGTGCACCGCCGCCATGTTGTTACCGCCTATCAGCGCACCCGCCGCATCTTTAAACGCCGGATTCGCGCCGACCAGCAGAATGGCCCCAAAGCCGATAATGAAGGTCAGGAAGTAGAAGTAACCCATGAAGCCGGTAGCCCAGAAGACGCTTTTCCGCGCCTCTTTGGCATCGGCCACGGTGAAGAAGCGCATCAGAATGTGTGGCAGGCCAGCCGTACCAAACATCAGCCCTAAGCCCAGTGACAGCGCCGAAATGGGATCTTTGACCAGTCCGCCAGGCTGCATAATCGCGGCGCCCTTAGGGTGGACCGCCATCGCTTCGGTGAACAGCGTATTAAAGCTGAAACCGGTCGCCTTCATGACCATTACCGCCATAAAGGTGGCGCCAAACAGCAGCAGCACCGCTTTGATGATCTGCACCCAGGTGGTGGCGAGCATGCCGCCAAACAGCACATACATCACCATCAGAATGCCGACCAGAATCACCGCCACATGGTAGTTAAGACCAAACAGCAGCTGGATCAGCTTCCCGGCCCCCACCATCTGCGCAATCAGGTAGAGCGCCACCACCACTAGCGAACCGCAGGCGGAGAGAATGCGGATCGGCATCTGCTTAAGACGATAGGAGGCGACATCCGCAAAGGTATAGCGACCCAGGTTGCGCAGCCGTTCGGCGATCAAAAACAGAATCATCGGCCAGCCGACCAGGAAGCCGAGCGAGTAGATCAGCCCGTCATAACCGGAGGTGTAAACCAGCGCCGAAATGCCCAGGAACGACGCCGCGGACATAAAGTCTCCCGCCATCGCCAGACCGTTCTGGAAGCCGGTGATGTTGCCGCCCGCGGTGTAGTAATCATTGCGTGAACGGGTTCGTCTGGAGGCCCAGTAAGTAATCCCCAGCGTGGCCCCAACGAAAATCATAAACATGATGATCGCCTGATAGTTGGTTGCCTGACGCTGCACGGCACCGGTTATCGCATCGGCGGCCAGCGCGGAGAAGGGCAGCATCAGGGCCAGCAGCCATAAGGTGAGTCGGGTCATGATTTCACCTCGCTGAGGATTGCTTTGGTTAAACGGTCAAACTCTCCGTTGGCGCGCCAGACATAGACGCCGGTCAGCAGAAAGGAGACCACAATCAGTCCGACACCAATCGGGATACCGCGGGTCACGTTGGTGCCGGCGTGCAGCGGCGTACCGAGCCAGCCGGGCGCGAACGCAATCAGCAGAATAAAACCGACATAGAGCACCAGCATAATCAGCGACAGCAGCGTCGCGAACGCCTGGCGTTTACGGACTAGCTCATGAAAACGGGGATTACGTTCAATCTGTTGATTGATTGCATCCTGACTCGAAAGGGCGTCATTCATCACATTTTCTCCAGAGGTCTTGCAGGGGAGAACCTCGCGTCAGGACGCGGATTCAGCTGGTTATAATATTTGTGACTACCGAAACAGACTGCGTGGGGCGGGGGTGGCGGGAAGCGATCTTCCCGCCGGACAGCGTGCGCTTAAGGCATGTTGATGGACTGTTTCTCCTCAAGCAGTTTTTCTACGACGCCAGGATCGGCGAGCGTGGAGGTGTCACCCAGATTGCTGGTGTCGCCGGTGGCAATTTTGCGCAGAATACGGCGCATGATTTTGCCGGAGCGGGTTTTCGGCAGAGAGTCCGTCCAGTGCAGCACATCCGGCGTGGCTATCGGGCCGATCTCTTTGCGTACCCACTGGCGGACTTCGGTGTAAAGCTCCGGTGACGGCTCCTCGCCGTGATTCAGCGTGATATAGGCATAAATCGCCTGGCCTTTGATGCTGTGCGGAATGCCCACCACCGCGGCTTCGGCAATTTTCGGGTGCGACACCAGTGCCGACTCAATTTCGGCGGTGCCGAGCCGGTGACCGGAGACATTGAGTACGTCATCAACGCGGCCGGTGATCCAGTAGTAGCCATCCTCATCGCGACGGGCACCGTCACCACTGAAGTAGGCATTTTTAAAGGTGGAGAAATAGGTCTGCTCGAAACGGTCATGATCGCCAAAGAGCGTTCGCGCCTGTCCGGGCCAGGATTCCGTGATCACCAGGTTGCCTTCGCAGGCACCTTCCTGAGGCTGACCTTCGTTGTCTACCAGCGCGGGCTGCACCCCGAAGAACGGCCGGGTGGCGGAACCGGCTTTCAGCTCGGTTGCACCCGGCAGCGGGGTGATCATGAAGCCGCCGGTTTCGGTCTGCCACCAGGTGTCCACTATCGGGCAGCGGCTGTTGCCGATTTTCTGATAGTACCACTCCCAGGCTTCCGGGTTGATCGGCTCGCCGACCGAACCCATGATGCGCAGCGTGCTGCGGTCAGTGTTCGCTATCGCCTTATCGCCTTCCGCCATCAGCGCACGGATAGCCGTGGGCGCGGTGTAGAACAGGGTCACTTTATGTTTATCGACCACTTCCGCCATGCGGCTCGGTGTGGGCCAGTTCGGCACCCCTTCAAACATCAGCGTGGTTGCGCCACAGGCGAGCGGGCCATAGACCAGATAGCTGTGACCGGTGACCCAGCCGACATCAGCGGTGCACCAGTAGATATCATCCTGATGGTAATCAAAGACAAACTTAAAGGTGGTCGCCGCATAGACCAGATAGCCACCCGTGGTGTGCAGTACCCCTTTAGGTTTACCGGTGGAGCCGGAGGTATAGAGGATAAACAGCGGATCTTCTGCACCCACTTCGGCTGGGGAGTGGTTGGTGCTGGCGTTCTGCATCAGGTCATGCCACCACCGATCGCGGCCTTCCACCCAGCCTACCTCTTTACCGGTGCGCCGGAAGACCACCACGTTCTTCACGCTGGTGACGGCAGGATTTTTTAATGCGTCATCGACATTTTTCTTCAGCGGGATACTGCGGCCGGCGCGGATCCCTTCATCCGCGGTGATCACCAGCGAGGCACTGGAGTCGACGATACGGCCCGCCACCGCCTCCGGTGAGAAGCCGCCAAAGATCACCGAGTGAACGGCCCCGATACGCGCACAGGCCAGCATCGCCACAGCCGCTTCCGGCACCATCGGCATATAGATCGCCACCACATCGCCTTTTTTCACCTCCAGCAGCTCCAGCACGTTGGCGAAGCGACAGACTTCAGCATGCAGCTGGCGGAAGGTCAGGGTTTTGCTCTCGCTGGCGTCGTCGCCTTCCCAGATAATGGCCGGGTGGTCGCCGCGCGTGGCGAGATGACGGTCAAGGCAGTTTGCCGCCAGGTTCAGCGTGCCATCTTCGTACCAGCGAATGCTGATGTTACCCGGTGCAAACGAGCAGTTTTTCACGGTGCTGTAGGGCTTAATCCAGTCAAGGATTTTGCCCTGTTCGCCCCAGAAACTGTCCGGGTCGTCGACAGAGTGCTGATACATCGCCTGATACTGTTCTGCTGTGATCAGGGCATTCGCTGCAATGTTCTCTGGAACAGGATGTTTGTGGTTTTGGCTCATGGCGGATCTCCTTGAAGATGTTAATGATATGTCAATCAATAGTTAATTGAAGCCTGCCCTGAGCCTTTGTTTCTTTTTTGCGCCACAGATCACGGGATATTTCTTCGCCGCCTGAGCGGGAGGCTATCCCGATATTTCTGCTGGATAAGCCGAAGGGGATAAGGGCGACAGGCATGACCTTTTGACACTCACCCTGAATAAAAAGCAAGCAAACGCGCCGGGAGCCTTTTTAACCGCTCCTGCATAGCTATGCGTAAATTCATCGAAGTAATACTTTTCATAACAGCAGGTTAGGGTTTTTCAGCGTCAGCAGCACTTTATGCTACTCAGGTGGTGAACTTTTAATCGGATCCGCCAGGGGTTGCATTTACCACAGTGAAAATGGTACTTATCTCGCCCCTGTTCTGCAGGTATCAACTCAGACCGCGTCTGAAAATGGGTATGGGAATCGTCAGATTTTCATACGAGGCGCTGTTTCAAGACACCCTCTAATTTACCGGGCTTTTTGCTCACTCCCTGTGTGTATCGTCTTCTGCACCTTCGCAGCAGAGAAAAAACGGGTTTTGACTGAGGAAATGACACGTTATGAAAGGTTTTAAAATCAGCCTGGCCTGGCAGATTCTGACAGCCCTTGTGCTTGGTATCATTGTGGGCGCTGTGTTGCATAATCAGCCAGACAATCGTGAATGGTTAGTCACCAACATTCTCAGTCCGGCAGGCGATATCTTCATTCATCTCATCAAGATGATTGTGGTACCGATTGTGATTTCATCCCTGGTGGTCGGCATTGCCGGCGTCGGTGATGCAAAGAAGCTGGGACGCATCGGCGTCAAAACGATTCTCTACTTTGAAGTGATCACCACCCTTGCCATTGTGGTCGGTATTACGCTGGCCAACGTATTTCAACCCGGCACCGGCATCGATATGTCAACGCTGGCAACGGTGGACATCTCTAAATATGAAGCGACAACGGCAGAGGTGCAGGGCGGTCCGCACAGCCTGGTTGCCACCATTCTGTCGCTGATCCCGCAGAACATCTTCGCCTCAATGGTGAAGGGCGACATGCTGCCGATTATCTTTTTCTCGGTGCTGTTTGGCTTAGGCCTCTCGTCTCTGCCGTCAGAACAGCGCGATCCGCTGGTGAACCTGTTCCGTGGCATCTCTGAAACGATGTTTAAAGTCACGAACATGATCATGCGCTATGCGCCGGTAGGGGTGTTTGCGCTGATTGCGGTGACGATTGCCAACTTCGGCTTTGCCTCGCTCTGGCCGCTGGCCAAGCTGGTGCTGCTGGTTTACGTGGCGATTCTCTTCTTCGCCTTCGTGGTACTGGGCGGCGTGGCGCGTCTCTGCAAGCTGCGGATCACCACCCTGATGCGTATCCTGAAAGATGAGCTGATCCTCTCTTACTCCACCTCCAGTTCGGAAACCGTGCTGCCACGCATCATGGAGAAGATGGAAGCCTACGGCGCGCCGAAAGCGATCACCAGCTTTGTGGTGCCGACCGGCTACTCATTTAATCTCGATGGTTCAACGCTTTATCAGAGCATCGCGGCCATCTTTATCGCGCAGCTCTATGGCATTGACCTGTCACTGACCGACGAGATTGTGCTGGTGCTGACGCTGATGGTGACCTCGAAAGGGATCGCCGGCGTGCCGGGCGTGTCGTTCGTGGTGCTGCTGGCCACCCTGGGCAGCGTCGGCATTCCGCTGGAAGGCCTGGCATTTATTGCTGGTGTTGACCGCATCATGGACATGGCGCGTACCGCGCTGAACGTGGTCGGTAACGCGCTGGCGGTGCTGGTGATTTCCCGCTGGGAAAACCAGTTCGATGCAGAACAGGCGAAGGCGTACGAGCTGCAGCTGCGGACGCAGACCGCAGGCTGATCCTCCTCGTTCACGCAGAAAGGGCTCAACGAAAGTTGGGCCCTTTTTTATGTGGCTTAGTTCATACCGGGTCGATAGGGCAGATGTCCGGCTAAAACTTCTTTTCAAACAGCAGTAAAACAGCCTGAGGGAAGAAAATGTTCACCTGACGAGTAAAGCGTCCCACGCCAGGGACGGCGTGGGGCGAGCGTCATGGATGACGAATGCGTCTTTACGATCAGGTGAACCTTTTCTGACCGGCTCCGGTTTGACAACGACGTCACTCACATCCAGTGAAAAAAGATCTCCCCCAGCGAATTAATCATTCTTTATAATGTTTTCCAGTTTGAATAATTTATTCCTTTTGCGGAGCCCGCCATGAAACTCGACCTTAGCCAGATGATTACCGAAGGCCGCAACCCGGCCAGCCAGAACATTGACGAACTCTCCACCGAAGCGATGCTGCGCGTTATTAATGACGAAGATAAAAAGGTCGCGCTGGCAGTTGAGGCTATCCTGCCGCAGATCGCTGACGCCGTTGACGCCATCTGCGCCGCCTTCCGGGCCGGTGGACGACTGATCTACTGCGGCGCAGGCACCTCCGGACGGCTCGGTATTCTGGACGCCAGCGAATGTCCGCCCACCTTTGGCACCCCCCGCGAACAGGTTATCGGCCTGATCGCCGGTGGCCATACCGCCATCCTGCAGGCGGTTGAAAACGCCGAAGATAACCGGGAGCAGGGCGCGCAGGATCTGAAAGATATCCACTTCAGCCGCCACGATGTGCTGGTCGGTATCGCCGCCAGCGGTCGTACACCCTATGTGCTGGGCGCGCTGGCTTACGCGAACGAACTTGGCGCGACCACCGTGGCGCTCACCTGTAATCCGGACAGCGCCATGGCACAGGTTGCCGCGATTGCGCTCACTCCGGTGGTCGGCCCGGAGATTGTCACCGGCTCTTCCCGCATGAAAGCGGGCACGGCGCAGAAACTGGTGCTCAACATGCTTACCACCGGCGCGATGATCCGCAGCGGAAAGGTCTACGGCAATCTCATGGTGGATGTGGAAGCCACGAATCAGAAGCTGGTGCAGCGCCAGGTCAACATCGTCATGCAGGCCACGGATTGCGATGACGCCACGGCCCGCGCCGCGATCACCGCCTGCGGCGGACACTGCAAAACGGCCATCCTGATGGTGCTGGCCGGACTGGACGCCGATGAGGCAAAAGCGCTGCTCAGCCAGCATCAGGGCTTTATCCGTCAGGCTCTGCAGGCAGCGGGAGCACGCTGATGGCCAGCATCACCGTAGCACTGCTGCGCGATATCCTGCAGGCGGTCGGCGGGGCGCGCAATATCGCTGCCTGCGGCCACTGCATGACGCGGCTGCGGCTGACGCTCAATCAGGCCGGGCAGGCCGATCTGCCACGCCTGAAAAGCCTGCCGGGCGTGCTGGGCGTCATCGACAGCGAGGCGCAGCTTCAGATTGTCCTCGGTCCGGGGAAAGCGCAGACCGCCGCGGAAGGGATGCAGCGCCTGCTGTCACAGGAGGATATCTCGCCACCTCCGCGCCAGCAGACGGCGGATCTGGCGCAGCGGGCGGCGGAGCAGAAGCAGCAGCTCAGGGCGAAACAGACCCACGGCGTTCACCAGTTTCTGTCGCGTTTTGCCACC
Organism: Pantoea sp. ARC270; assembly: GCF_003236725.1. Classification (NCBI taxonomy): domain Bacteria; kingdom Pseudomonadati; phylum Pseudomonadota; class Gammaproteobacteria; order Enterobacterales; family Erwiniaceae; genus Pantoea; species Pantoea sp. ARC270. The sequence goes on along the minus strand of NZ_PUGA01000038.1, from coordinate 37,803 downwards.
ATTTTTACCCCGCTGATTCCGGGCTTTATCGGGGCGGGCCTGCTGCTCGGCTTCGCCACGCTCATTGAGCAAAGCCTGCACCTTAATGCGCCCGGCGACCATGCACCCTGGCTGCTGCACACCGTGGCGTACATGAAAGTGTTCGGCAAAGGGCTGTTCACCTTTCTCAGCATCCTGATTGGCTACAACGCGCAGAAAGCCTTTGGCGGCAGCGGCGTCAACGGTGCCATCATCGCCTCGCTGTTTGTGCTTGGCTATGTGCCCACTGCCACCACGGGTTACTACAGCGGCATGGAGAGCTTCTTTGGCCTCAGCATCGATCCGCGCGGCAACATTATCGGGGTGCTGATGGCGACGATTATCGGGGCATGGATTGAGAAACAGCTGCGCCGCATCATTCCCGATAACCTCGATATGATCCTCACTTCGCTGTTTACGCTGGTGATCACCGGCGCCATCACCTATCTGCTCATCATGCCGCTGGGCGGTGAACTGTTCAGAGGGATGTCATGGCTGTTCATCCATCTCAACAATAATCCCTTTGGCTGTGCTCTGCTGGCCGGGCTGTTCCTGATTGCGGTGATGTTCGGCATCCATCAGGGCTTTATTCCGGTCTACTTTGCGCTGATGGAAAGCCAGGGCTTTAACTCCCTGTTTCCGATTCTGGCAATGGCGGGGGCCGGGCAGGTCGGTGCAGCACTGGCGCTGTGGTGTAGAGCGGAGAAGGGGGCGCTGCTGCGGGCGCAGATCAAAGGTGCCATTGTGCCGGGCCTGCTGGGTGTCGGTGAACCTCTGATCTACGGCGTCACCCTGCCGCGCCTCAAGCCCTTCATCACCGCCTGTGGGGGCGGAGCGCTGGGCGGTTTCTTTATCGGACTGGTGGCGTGGCTGGGATTACCGGTGGGGATGAATACGGTATTCGGGCCATCCGGTCTGGTCACGCTGCCGCTGATGACGTCCGGACAGGGGATCTTCGCCGGGATGGCGGTCTATCTGGCCGGGCTGATGGTCGCCTGGACCGGCGGGTTTCTGCTGACCTGGTGGTTCGGCACCCGAAATGTTGACCTCAGCTGACGGACTGCCGGAATTCTGAAATCCGGCTAACGGATGAATAATCGCCCAAAAATGTGAAAGCCGCTGCAAAGTGGCTTTTTTCGCGGCAGAAATTTAATGGAATCGCTAAAGAGAGTACAGACGCATGCCGAAAACATAAAAAAAGGTAATCGTTATCTCTCAGCCTGCCGTTTTCCCGCTGACAGTTAAGCTGTCACGGGCAGAAGGTCGGGTCTTCAAGGATTTTTGATGCGTAACAACCAGCCTGTCTCTCAGCGTGAATATCTGTTCGACGATCATGCGACACTGATGTCCACCACCGATCTCAACAGCCACATCACCTACGCCAACGACGCCTTCATCGAAGCGAGCGGATTCACCGCCGACGAGATCAACGGCCAGCCGCACAATATGGTGCGCCATCCCGACATGCCGCCGGAAGCCTTTGCTGACATGTGGGCGACGCTGAAGCAGGGCGAGCCCTGGACCGCGCTGGTCAAGAACCGACGTAAAAATGGCGATCACTACTGGGTGCGGGCCAATGCCATTCCGGTGGTGCGTGACGGCAAAGTGCAGGGTTATATGTCAGTGCGCACTAAACCCACCCCGGAAGAGGTGCGTCAGAGCGAAGCGCTCTATCAGGATTTTCGTGAAGGCCGCGCCAGAGGGCGACGTTTCCACAAAGGCCTGCTGGTGCGCAGCGGCTGGAGGCGTCCCGCCTCATTGCTGAAGACGCTGCCCCTGCGCTGGCGGATCCGCAGCACCCTGCTGGCACTGCTGCCCCTGTCGGTGGCGGGTACCTGGGCGCTGGGTATGACACCGGCGGCCCTGGCCGGTTTTGCTGCCGGTATGGCCGCTCTGCTGACACTCAGCAGCCTGTGGCTGGAGCAGCAGATCTCCCGCCCGATCGAGCGGATGTGTCAGCAGGCCCTGCGCGTGGCGACCGGAGCCAGCCATCAGGTTGAGCAGATGGATCGCGTGGATGAGGTGGGCGTGACGCTGCGCGCCATCGGCCAGCTCGGCCTGATGTTCCGCTGGCTGGTGGATGATGTCAGCGGCCAGGCGATCAACGTCTTAAGCGCCAGCGACGCTATCGCCCGCAGCAATAACGAACTGAGTCGTCGCACCGAGCAGGCGGCTGCCAACGTGCAGCAGACGGCGGCCACCATGAACGAAATGACCGCGACGGTGAAAAGCAATACGGAAACCGCGCATGAGGTGAATACCCTTTCCGCCGACACCAGCAGTGCGGCGAGCAAAGGCGGCGAGGTGATGAGCGAGATGATGGAGATGATGGGCGAAATCGCCGACAGCTCGAAGCGAATCGCCAATATTACCAGCGTGATCGACGGTATTGCCTTCCAGACCAACATCCTGGCGCTGAACGCGGCCGTGGAAGCGGCACGGGCCGGTGAACAGGGTAAAGGCTTTGCGGTGGTGGCGGGTGAGGTGCGCAGTCTGGCGCAGCGCAGCGCCAAAGCGGCCAGTGAGATTAAAATGCTGGTCGAAACCAGCGCTGGCCGGGTCAAATCGGGCAATGAACACGCCAGCGCGGCAGGCCGGACCATGCAGGATATCGTGTCGCAGGTGCAGAATGTCACGGCACTGATTGCCCAGATCAGTGCCGCCACCGCCGAGCAGGCCACCGCACTCAGTGAGGTGAGTTCAGCGGTGGAAGATCTTGATGACATTACCCATCAGAACGCCGCGCGCGTATCGGAAAGCGCCGAGGCGTCGGGCCGCATGACCCATCAGGCAAACCGTCTGGTGGAGGCGATCAGCGTATTCCGCTAAGCGGCAGATGAGGCGGTCAGCGCCTGCGTGCCTTCGCGTCCGGCCCGCAGCGCGCCTGGCGACTGACCGACGATGCGTTTAAAGGCGCGGCTGAACGCTGCAATCGAACCGTAGCCGAGATGGTAAGCCACGGCTTCCACCGCTTCGCCATTGTTCACAATCCGCTGCACCGCCAGCCGCATCCGCAGTTCGGTCAGATAACGTAACGGCGTCATGCCGGTGGCGTTGAGAAAACGGCCGGCAAACACCGAACGCGAACAGCCCGCCACGCTGGCCAGCCGTGCGACCGTCCAGTTTTCGCCCGGCTCCCGGTGCATGGCGGCAATCGCCTGACTCAGCCGCGGATCGCGCATCGCCTGCACCAGCCCGCTCTGCTGGCCGCAGCCGTTCTCCACCCAGCCGCGCACAATCAGCGCGGCAACCACGTCGGCCAGACGCGACAGAATACCGGCAAATCCCGCCTGCCGGGTGCGCGACTCCCGTTCCATCGCCGCCAGGATCGGCTGAATCTCCGGATACTGCGACAGCAGGGTACTCACCAGCATCACATCCGGCATGGTATTGATCAGCGGCTGCATGCCGCCCAGTTCAAATGCCATACAGGCGCTGAACAGCAGCACGCTGTGCTCATCCTCACCGGCATCCTCCGGGGCGGCGATGGCGCAGACGCTGTCGCAGATCGGCTTGCTCGTCATATTTTTCACACACAGACAGGCCACCTCCTCGCCGGAGATCAGGCTGTGCGGTTTACCGTGCGGCACCAGCAGCGCATCGCCGCTGTGAAGCGGAAACACCTCACCGGAGGCGCTGCGCACCAGCAGTGAGCCGCGGCCGACAAAGTGAAACTGCGCCCGGCCCGGTGCGTTATCGAAGCGCAGCCCGAACGGTGCGCTTACGGCGATACGCTGATAGTTGACGCCATAAAGGCGCATCCCCATCAACAGCTCGCTGGTCAGGTCTCCATAGTGGCTCATGCGATTCCAGACGAATTATCAAAAATGAAGGTGTAAGCATCATAGATCGTCCTGACGCCTCACTCTATGCTCTCTCACACTTTTTTATCTTCCGGAGAAGCAGCATGAGTCTGACAACCGAAGTGGCTGATGAGGTTTCCTCGCCGACCCACCCCGCGTGGGGCGCAGTTTTTGCTATGGCGTTTGGGGTGTTCAGCCTGATTACCGCCGAATTTTTACCCGTGAGTCTGCTGACGCCCATGGCGCACAGCCTCGGCGTTTCAGAAGGGCAGGCGGGACAGACCGTCACCATTACCGCCCTGGTGGCGCTGTTTACCAGCCTGGTGACCGGCAGCGTCACGCGGCGTATCGACCGCCGCATCGTGATGCTGGTGTTCTCACTGCTGCTGATCGCCTCGGCGCTGATGGTGGCGTTTGCCGGCGATCTGACGGTGATATTGCTGGCGCGCGTGTTGCTGGGGATGGCGATAGGTGGCTTCTGGACGCTCTCAACCGCCATCACCATGCGTCTGGTGCCCGTCGATCAGGTGCCGCGGGCGCTCTCCATCGTCTTCAGTGGGATCTCGCTGGCGACGATTATCGCCACGCCGCTTGGCAGCTACCTCGGTGGCCTGGTGGGCTGGCGCAACATCTTTATGCTGACCGCCGGGCTGGGCGCGGTGGCGCTGCTGTGGCAGTTCTTTACCCTGCCCGCCATGCCGGCAGAGAACAAAGCCCGCAGCGGCGGCGTACTGACCCTGCTGCGGATCGGCGTGATGCGCTGGGGCATGCTGGCCGTGATCATGATGTTCACCGGCCACTTCGCCTTCTTTACCTATCTGCGCCCTTTCCTGGAAGGTGTGGCGCAGTTCAACCTTAATCAGCTGTCGCTGGCGCTGCTGGCCTTTGGTGTGGCGAACTTCTTTGGCAACTCGCTGGCCGGTTTTCTGGTGACCCGCAGCGTGTCGCTGACGCTGAGCGGGATGGCGCTGCTGATGAGCCTGACCGCGCTGCTGCTGGTGACTTTTGGCGGGGTCAGCTGGATAGTGGGAGCGGGCGTGGCGATCTGGGGCATGGCGTTTGGTTCGATGCCAACCGGCTGGTCAACCTGGATTTCGCGCGCGGTGCCGGATGATGCAGAATCGGGCGGTGGTCTGCTGGTCGCCACGATTCAGCTGGCGATAACTGTCGGCGCGGCGGCGGGCGGCTGGATGTTCGATCTGCGCGGCGCTGGCGGCGTATTTGTTGCCAGCGGGGTACTGATGCTGCTGGCTGCACTGACCATCTTCAGCCGGGTCCGGCACCACGGTTAATCTTCTGCAGGCAGCGGATTATGCTGCCTTTTCTTTCATGAGCGGGTGATTAACCTTTTGAGCGATAACTGTACGATGCGTGCTTTTTATGTTCAGTTTTTCTGAAAGAGATAAGCAAAACCCTCCGCTTTTTCCTGATCAACTTCCGGACTATTATTTCTATCAACAAGGCAGCACGTCTTACCTGATAAAAATCAACCGAGGAATTGACCATGAAATCTATCAAAACTTTTGCAGCTGTTATCGCGCTTTCTGTTCTGCCATTCGCCAGCTTCGCGCAATCTGTGACCGCCATCGACTCTACACTGGACGGTGCTGAAGCGAAAATTGCTGCGCAGGCTCAGGAAGCTGGTGCTTCATATAAAATCACTGAAGCTTACACCAACAACGGCGTGCACATGACCGCTGAACTGCTGAAATAATCTCTCTGCCCTCCCATGCTGACAGGACGCCTCCGGGCGTCCTGGCGGCGTTTCTGCGCGAATAATCCTGTCCCTTTCCTTCCGAAATAATTATTATTCTCAAAAACAAGATTCTCTCAGGCTGCTGGTCAGCTGTTTCTGGTTGCAATGTCGGGCTTTCATTTCACTGCGTCTGCGGTGAATTCACTCTGGAGAAGTTATGAAAGCGAATACCAATACGCGCCGGACGCTGCGTCCGCTGTTACTGGCTACGGCCCTGTTTTCTGCGTCAGGATGGCTGGCCGTGCAGGCAGAAGATCTGAATCAGGCGGTGGGCAAAGGGGTCTATGAACTGGCCGTCAGCCCGAAGGAGAAGGCGCTGTTCGTGGCGACAGCACAAAACAGCAGCGGCGAGGGCGGTACCGTGTTTCGTCTCGATCCCGCGACGCTGGCGGTGCAGAAGTCGATCGCCACGCCGCTGAAATCGTTTGGCGCGGCCCTTAACCCGCAAACCAACGTGCTCTATATCGGTAATACGCTTGACGGTTCAGTAACCGCGATTGATGCCAGCAGTGGCAACGTCCTCAACACGCGCGTGCTGGATGGCCGCAAGCGCAGCGAAACCGTGCGTCCGTTGCAGCCGCGTCAGGTGGCCGTGGATGTGAAAACTAACCGCGTCTATATCACCGGGCTGGGGCCGCAGAGCGTGGTCTGGGTCGTGGATGGCAGTTCGCTGAAACTGATCAGCACGATCCCGAACACCGGCAAAATGGGCACAGGCCTGGCAGTGGATTCAGCCGCGCAGAAGGTGTACGTCACCAATGCGGATGGCGAGCTGGTGACCATTGATGCACGCACCAATGCCGTTGAGAAAAAACAGAAGATTGATGGCGATAAAGCGCACTTCTTCCTGAACATTGCGCTGGATACGCGCGGTCAGCGTGCCTTCCTGAGTGATTCAAAGCAGGCTCAGGTGCTGGTGGTTGATCTGCGTAGTCAGCAGGTCATACAGCGGATTGCCGTTCCGGAATCGCTGGCGGTACTGTTCAATCCGGATCGCGATGAGCTCTATGTCACCCATCGCAAAGCGGGCGAGGTCAGCATCATCGACGCCCGCACCTATCAGGTTAAACGTACCGTAAAAACGCCGGCCCTGCCGAACAGTCTGGCGCTCTCAGCGGATGGCAACGTGCTTTATGTCAGCGTAAAGCAGCCAGGCTCGCGCAAGGCGCCGCCAGCGAATCCTGATAGCGTGATGCGCATTACTCTGTAAGGAACGCTCTCTGCGCGGGGAGGTAAACGGTTTTACCGCCGCGCTGTGTCACCGGAAAAGCCACTCTCACGGGTGGCTTTTTGTATTGAAAAGCACGCTTTTGGCCAGGACATGTCGCGGTTATGGGGCAACAGTTGCCCTTATAGCGAATAAGCTATAGTATGATTTATAGCTTATCCGCTATAAGGATGTTGCGATGTGGGATATCGATACAACCCATCTCTTTGACGAGTGGTTTGAGACCCAGACTGAGGCGCTGAAGGAGGATATGCTCGCCGCGATGATTATCCTTTCCGAGTATGGTCCTCAGTCAGGAAGGCGCTGATACGGTAGACGACTCTGACTTTCCAAATATGAAAGAATTAAGAGTGCAGCATCAGGGCAATCCGATTCGAGCCTTCTTCGCGTTTGATCCTGCTCGCCGTGGCATTGTGTTATGTGCTGGCGATAAAACCGGGGTTAAAGAAAAAAGATTCTATAAAGAGATGATCAAACTGGCAGATGCTGAATTCCGCAAACACTTGAAAAGAGGGGAAAATGGCTAATTTAAAAGAGCTGATGGCAAAGCAAAGCCCGGAAAGTCGTGAGCGTATTGCCGAAAAAGTGGACGAAATGCGACAGGTTATTGCCCTGAACATGTTGCGGGAAGAACTTAACCTATCCCAGACAGAGATGGCGCGAGCCATGGGGGTGAAGCAGCCAACCATTGCCAGAATGGAGCAGGCTGACAACGATCCACGCCTTTCTACGCTGAAGCGTTACGTTACAGCTCTGGGAGGCGAGATAAGTATTGATGTCAGACTGCCGACAGGAAAAAGAATTGCTTTTGACCTTTGAATAAAAAAAGCCACTTGTCAGAGTGGCTTTTTCGCCTCAATAAAGCGCCTGTGCGCTACACATCCTCTGACGCTTCGCGCATCATCTCGTCGTGCGGCACATCATCCAGAATCTGCTCGAAGCTGCGCAGACGTTTGTAGATGGACATCAGTTCAATCAGCGTCGACCAGGAGGCGATCAGATACTGGAACGAGCCGCGCACCTGATCAAACACGTTGGTGATCTGATTGAGTAAGCCCAGCGTAATGGTGCCCGCCACAATCGAAGGAAACAGCAGGAACAGACCAAACACGTTATCGACCTGCAGATAGAGAATGCGGGTGATGTTGAAGTAGAGATAGTGAAAGTAGAGACGGAAGTAGTTAACCCGCACCCGACTGAACAGCTCCTGCACCGTTTGTGGCCCGGCGCGATCGGCATTGTCTTCGCCGTAGACCAGCTCTTTACGGTAGGCGGCTTCGACCCGCTGGTTGCGGAACTCCAGCCCTGGCAGTTTAATCCCGACCAGCGCCAGTAAACCTGTACCAAACACCGACCAGAGCACCGCGGCAATCACCAGCGCGTAAGGGATATTACCGAGGAACGGGATATCTTTAACGTGATGGGAGAGCGCCACCAGTACCGGCAAAAATGCCACCAGCGTCATGATCGCCTGAATAAAACTGACGCCCCAGTTTTCCAGCGTGGTCGCAAAGCGCATGGTGTCTTCCTGCACACGCTGTGCGGCACCTTCAACATGTCGCAGCCGCTGCCAGTTGTGCATGTAGTAGTTATTCATGGCGGTACGCCAGCGGAAAACCCAGTGGCTGATAAAGAACGAATTGAGTACGCCAATCACCACCGCGATTAATGCGATGCCGAGAAAAGCCACAACCTGGTGGTAAAACTCAGCAATCTGCACCGATCCCGCTTTTGTCAGCGCTTTCTGGATCAGATCGTAAAACGGGCCATACCAGGCGTTGATGGCGACCCCGACCTGGACACCAAACCAGGTGACAAAAATGATCAGTGCCGATCCCCAGACTGACCAGCGTTGCCACGGATGAGAGTCGATCACCCGCCACGCCACGGCAAAAATGGCGACCATTATCCAGTAATAGAGATAGAACCAGATCTGACTCGCCGCGATAAAACGCGCTGCGGTCGTCGGCAGGGGCGCTTTGATGGCGGTTTCGAACATGGGCCACATGCCGGGCAACTGCTCAGCAAAACCAAACCAGGCAAAAATAGCGACTAAACTCCAGACGGCCGCTGAGCTGAAAAACAGCGCTGGCCGCGGAAAAAAAGACTTAAACATAGGCACTCCGCTGTTGTGTGTGGTCTTTTATAACGTTTTGGTTGCTTGCTGTCTGTAGTCTGTTGTTTCTGCTCATGACAGGACAGGGATGAATGTTAATGAAATTGTGCGGTTTTGTTTCGCGGAACTAAATCTTTGTGAATAGCAGTGTTACAATATGGCGGCTTGTTACCGGTAACAAACCGGCATCAGGGCCGGTATCTGCTGATAAAAACCACTACAACGCAACCACCTATTTTTTCATACCGCCATCCAGCGCGGGAATGAGGCAATGTCATGTCAGAACAAAAAAAGGGTCATTCACGCAGGGATTTTTTGCTGAAGACAATCACCCTGGCGCCTGCAATGGCGGTAGGGTCCACAGCGATGGGTGCTCTCTCCCTGCCGCTGACCGCACAGGCGGCGGAAACGCCGGCTGCACCGCAGAAGGCGCGTGATTATCAGCCCTCCTGGTTTACCGCCGAAGAGTATGCCTTTATCACCGCCGCCGTGGCGCGCCTGATCCCCAGCGATGAACGCGGGCCTGGCGCAGTGGAAGCGGGCGTGCCGGAGTTCATCGACCGCCAGATGAATACGCCCTATGCCACCGGATCGAACTGGTATATGCAGGGGCCGTTTAATCCCGATCTGCCGAAAGAGCTGGGCTATCAGCTGCCGCTGGTGCCGCAGCAGATCTACCGTCTCGGTCTGGCCGATGCCGACCACTACAGCAAACAGCAGCACGGTAAGGTGTTCGCTCAGCTCAGCGCGGAGCAGCAGGATGCGCTATTGCAGGCGATGGAGAGTGGCAGCGCCGAATTCAGCCAGCTGCCCGCTAAAACCTTCTTTGCCTTTCTGCTGCAGAATACCCGCGAAGGCTTCTTCAGCGATCCTGTCCACGGCGGAAATCAGGGGATGGTCGGCTGGAAGCTGATCAACTTCCCTGGCGCACGCGCCGACTTTATGAACTGGGTAGAGCGCGGTGAACGTTATCCGTTCCCGTCAGTATCGATTCGCGGGGAGAGAAGTTAAGCATGGCAAACGAAATGAAAAAAGTGGATGCGGTGATTGTTGGCTTCGGCTGGGCCGGTGCCATCATGGCGAAAGAGCTGACCGAAGCGGGCCTGAATGTGCTGGCGCTGGAGCGTGGGCCGCATCGCGACACCTATCCCGACGGCTCTTACCCGCAGTCCATTGATGAGCTGACCTATAACATCCGCAAAAAGCTGTTTCAGGATCTCTCTAAAAGCACCGTGACTATCCGTCATGATGCTTCGCAGACGGCGGTGCCTTATCGTCAGCTGGCGGCATTCCTGCCCGGCACCGGCACCGGCGGCGCGGGCCTGCACTGGTCAGGCGTCCACTTCCGCGTGGATCCGATTGAACTGCGGATGCGCAGCCATTACGAAGAGCGTTACGGCAAGAATTTCATCCCGGAAGGCATGACGATTCAGGATTTTGGCGTCAGTTACGATGAGCTGGAGCCGTTCTTCGACAAGGCAGAAAAAGTCTTTGGCACCTCAGGCAGCGCCTGGAGTATCAAGGGCAAGGTGGTCGGCAAAGATAAAGGCGGTAACCCGTTTGCGCCCGATCGCTCAGATAACTTCCCGCTGCCCGCCCAGAAGCGTACCTACTCGGCGCAGCTGTTTGCGCAGGCGGCGGAGTCGGTCGGCTATCATCCTTACGATCTGCCTTCCGCCAACACCTCCGGGCCTTATACCAACACCTATGGCGCGCAGATGGGGCCGTGTAACTTCTGCGGATACTGCAGCGGCTACGCCTGCTACATGTATTCCAAAGCGTCACCTAACGTGAACATCCTGCCTGCACTGCGCCAGGAGCCAAAGTTTGAACTGCGTAACAACTCGTATGTCCTGCGGGTCAATCTCAGCGATGACAAAACGCGCGCAACCGGCGTGACCTATGTGGACGGGCAGGGGCGCGAGCAGGTGCAGCCTGCTGACCTGGTGATCCTCTCCGCCTTCCAGTTCCATAATGTGCATCTGATGCTGCTGTCAGGCATCGGCAAGCCTTACAACCCGATTACCAACGAAGGTACCGTCGGCCGTAACTTCGCCTATCAGAACCTCTCTACCCTGAAGGCGCTGTTTGATAAAAACACCACCACTAACCCGTTTATCGGCGCAGGTGGCGCGGGCGTTGCGGTTGATGATTTCAACGCCGATAACTTCGACCACGGACCGCTGGGCTTTGTGGGCGGGTCGCCATTCTGGGTCAACCAGGCGGGGACCAAGCCGATCTCCGGCATGCCAGTGCCTGCCGGTACGCCAGACTGGGGCAGCAAATGGAAAGCGGCGGTGGCGGATACTTATACCCATCACCTGTCGATGGATGCGCACGGCGCGCATCAGTCCTACCGCGCTAACTATCTCGATCTCGATCCCAACTACAAAGATGTTTATGGGCAGCCACTGCTGCGCATGACCTTTGACTGGCAGGAGAACGACATCAAAATGGCGCAGTTTATGGTCGGAAAAATGCGCAACATCGCTGAAGCGATGAATCCGAAGATGATTCTGGGTGGCGCGAAAAAGCCGGGCACCCATTTTGACTCCACGGTGTATCAGACTACCCACATCAGTGGCGGTGCGATCATGGGCGACGATCCGAAAACCAGTGCGGTTAACCGCTATCTGCAAAGCTGGGACGTGCCGAATGTGTTTGTGCCAGGTGCCTCTGCCTTCCCGCAGGGACTGGGCTACAACCCGACCGGCATGGTGGCGGCGCTGACCTACTGGTCAGCTAAAGCGATTCGCGAAAACTACCTGAAGAACCCCGGCCCACTGGTGCAGGCATAAGGAATATGGCGATGAAAAATGGCATTCTGGCCCTGATTCTGGGCACCCTGACCTTTGCCGCGCTGGCGGATGAGAGCCAGGACAATCTGGTTAAGCGGGGAGAGTATCTGGCGCGCGCCGGTGACTGTGTGGCCTGCCACACCAGCAAAGGGGGCGCGACCTTTGCCGGTGGTCTGCCGATGGCCACCCCGATTGGCACCATCTACTCCACCAACATCACCCCCGATCGCACGACCGGTATCGGTGAGTACAGCTACGACGACTTCCAGAAAGCGGTGCGTCATGGTGTGGCGAAAAATGGCGATACCCTCTATCCCGCCATGCCTTATCCCTCTTACGCGGTCGTCAGCGATGAGGATATGAAGGCGCTTTACGCCTACTTCATGCATGGCGTGACGGCGGTGAAGCAGCCAAATCGCGACAGCGACATTCCGTGGCCGCTGTCGATGCGCTGGCCGCTGGCGATCTGGCGCGGAATTTTTGCGCCCGATGTGAAAGCGTTCCAGCCTGCCGCTCAGGAAGATCCGGTGCTGGCGCGCGGTCGCTATCTGGTTGAGGGGCTGGGCCACTGCGGTGCCTGTCACACGCCGCGCAGTTTCACCATGCAGGAGAAGGTGCTGACCAACGCCGAAGGCAACGACTATCTGGCGGGCAGCAGCGCGCCGATTGACGGCTGGACGGCCAGCAACCTGCGTGGTGATAACCGCGATGGGCTGGGGCGCTGGAGCGAAGATGACCTGCGTCAGTTCCTGCGTTATGGCCGTAACGATCAGACTGCCGCGTTCGGTGGGATGACCGACGTGGTGGAGCACAGCCTGCAGCACCTGAGTGAAGCCGATATCACCGCGATTGCGCGCTATCTGAAGTCACTGGGCGCGAAAGATCCGCATCAGGCGGCCTTCAGCGTGGATGATGCCACCGCCAAAGCACTCTGGCGCGGCGATGACAGCCAGACCGGCGCGGCGGCCTATGTCGACAGCTGTGCGGCATGCCATAAAACCGATGGCAGCGGCTATAAGCGTTTTTATCCGGCGCTGCGCGGCAACCCGGTGGTACTGGCCGACGATCCGACCTCGCTGATTCACATCGTGCTGGTGGGTGGGCAACTGCCTGGCGTGAACGGTGCGCCATCGACCATTACCATGCCGGCATTTGGCTGGCGGCTGAACGACCAGCAGGTTGCCGATGTGGTGAACTTCGTGCGTAACAGCTGGGGCAATAAGGCGTCAGAACCGGTGACCGCGAAACAGGTCGCGTCGCTGCGTAAAGATGAGAAGGATCGTCTGGGCAGTGCAGACATCCGGGTGCTGGAAGGCAAATAACCCGTAAAAAAGGCCGTCATCATCAGGTGACGGCCTTTTCTTTTAAATATTCTCCAGATCGATCCCACGGGTTTTCGGCCCGTAAATCCCTACCGACAGCATCACCATCAGCATGCTCAGCACGATGAACGTAATCACACCCGGCGTGCCGGCGTATTGCAGGATCACCCCGATTAAAATACTGCTGAATACCGTAGAGAGGCGGCTGAAGGAGTAGCAGAAGCCGACTGCCCGCGCCCGGATGTGGGTCGGGAAAATCTCGGTCTGATAGGCGTGGAAGCTGAAAGTCAGCCAGGCGTTGGACCAGGTAATCAGGAAGCCGCAGAGGATGAGCAGAACCGGCTGCGTCTGGAAGGCGAACAGCGTGCCGAATACCACCGTCATCAGCGATGACAGAACAATCTGCCACTTATTCTCCAGCTTGTCGGCATAGCGGCTGCAGATCAGCGATCCCAGCGGATAGGCCAGCGTGATAAAGAAGGCATAGAGCAGGCTGTGTGTCACCGTGGCACCGCGGCCTGACAGCAGCGCAGGCAGCCAGTTACCAAAGCCAAAAAAGCCGATCGCCTGGAAAAAGTTCATCACCACCAGCATCAGGGTGCGCTGGCGATAAGCGGGAGCCCAGATCTCACGAAAGCGCCCGCGTTTGGGCAGCTGGGCAGCCGCGTCATCGGGCAGGATAGCGGGCCCGGCCGGAATGCCGCAGCGCTGCTCCATCAACGATAACACCTCATGTGCTGTCTGATAGTGCCCCTGCTGCGCAAGCCAGCGTGCCGATTCCGGCAGATTTCTGCGCACCAGCCAGATCACCAGTGAACAGAGCGCGCCTGCGATCACGACCCAGCGCCAGCCTTCCAGACCGAACACGGTCTGCGGCACCAGCCACCACGACATCAGCGCGACGGCAGGCACCGATAAAAACTGCACGAAAAAGGCGTAAGCAAAGGCCCGGCTGCGCAGGTGGCTCGGCACCCATTCCGACAGATAGGTATCAATGGTCACCAGCTCGACGCCCAGCCCGATCCCCACCAGAAAGCGGAACAGAATGATCATCTCCGCGCTCTGCTGAAAGGCCATCAGCAGGGAAAAGAGCCCATACCAGAGCAGCGCACACATAAAGGTCAGGCGGCGGCCAAATCGGTCAGCGTAGGGGGCCAGCAGGCTGGCACCGAAAAAGAGGCCGAGAAAGGTGGCTGACGCAAACGCAGCCTGATCGGAGAAGCCGAGCACGCCCGCCTCACCGGTGTGAAAGACGCCCGCCGCCAGCAGGCCGGTGCTGATATAGCCGGTTTCAAACAGGTCGTAAAGTTCAAAAAAGCCGCCCAGCGCCAGCAGGGTGATAAAGCGCCATAAGCCAGCGGACGCGGGCAGCGCATCAATGCGCCCGGCTACGCTGTTGCGGGCCGCCGATGACGCGTGCATCGGCGGCAGGCGGGTGGAGTGAGTGGTCATATCAGCGTCAACCTCAGGCAGTGTGGGAAACACCCGCAGGCGGTTATGCAGAACGTCAACCGTTAGCAGGCGAAGAAATAGCAGAATAATCAATTCATCTGCCGTTGCCGAGAGGGGCGTTGCTGACGATTTAGCAACATACGTTGCAGGTTTTGCCATCCGTGGGCTTTTTCATGAAGCAGGCTGGGTGTACTATGTACTCCTCATGGAAGAGGCAGGAGTGAGCGATGAGTCAGGCAATTGAGTTTATCGAAACCCCGATGTTTACCCGACAGATAAAGCAAATCGCCACGGATGAAGAGCTTCGGGAGCTTCAGAGGGAGCTTATCGAGTCACCGGAGAAAGGCGATCTTATTCAGAAAACCGGCGGACTGCGAAAAATCAGGATGGCGACGGGCAATCAGGGTAAAAGCAGCAGCGCAAGGGTAATTTACTTTCTGGCTACCGCTGACGTGATTTACCTGATCATGGCTTATCCAAAGAATCTCAAAGAGAACCTCACGGATGCGGAAAAATCCGTGCTGAAAAAGCTGACACAAAGACTGAAAGAGGAGATATGACATGAGTTTTTTTGATGAGCTGAAAGCATCGCTGGAAGAGGCGGTGGAGATAAAAAACGGTGTCAGAGAACCCGCCCGTGTTACCCATTACGCGCTGGCAGATGTGAAGGCTATCCGGGCGCAGCTTAACGTCTCCCAGAGTGAAATGGCGGCGGCACTGGGAACCAGCCTTGATACGATAAAGAGCTGGGAAAGCGGACGCCGCAATCCGACCGGACTGGCAGCTAAAGTGCTGGCGACTATCCAGAAGAATCCCGCCTTCTTTCAGGAACTGGCTGCGCACTGACATAACTGCAGTGCCGCAGAAAACGTGCCAGCGTTTTGGCTGTATCGCTGGCACGGTGCCTTAAGGCAGTTGCGGCCAGACACCCGGCCCAATTGGTAGTCCCAGCCAGTACCAGGCGACCAGCAGCGCGATCCAGCTGATAAAGAACACCAGCGGATAGGGGAAGATCAGCACATAGTAGGTGCCGAGCTGCGCATCCTTCTGGTATCGCTGCAAAAAGGCGAGGAACAGCGGCAGAAAGGGCGACATCGGTGCCAGCGGCAGTACCGCCGAGTCAGCGATGCGGAAAATCATCTGGGCAAAGGCGGGATGGAAGCCGAGCAACATAAACATCGGCACGAACACCGGCGCCAGAATCGACCAGATGGCTGAGCCGCTGGCGATAAACATGCAGAGAAATGCCGACAGAAACATCAGGCCGAGAAATGCGGGCGCGCCGCTGACGCCTGCGCTCTCCAGCACGTCGGTCAGTCCAATCGCCATGAATTTGCCCATGTTGCTCCAGTTAAAGAACGCCACGAACTGCGACAGCGGAAAGACCATCACGATAAAACCCGCCATGCCTTTCATCGGATCGACCAGCAACTGCGGGATATCATCCGGACGGCGGATCTGCCGGGTGGCGACACCGTAGGCAATCGCCACCACAAAGAAGAACAGAATAATGATCGGCACAATGCCCTGAATAAATGGCGAGGGGATAATGGCACCGCTGGCGGGATTGCGCAGCGGCGCATGTTCCGGCATGACCAGCAGCGCCATCACGGCGATGAACAGTAGCGCGGCGATCCCGGCGGCCCGCAGGCCGCGGTTCTCCAGCGGCGTCAGCGCCGCCAGCTTTTCGCCGTTGCCCTGCCACTGCGGCAGGCGCGGCTCAACAAATTTGTCGGTCAGCAATGCACCCACAATCGTCAGCACAATCACCGAGGTGGCCATAAAGAACCAGTTATCGATGACGCTGACATGCACCGTATCGCTGACCGCTTTAGCGGCTTCGGTGCTGATACCTGAAAGCAGTACATCGGTGGTGACGATCAGCAGGTTGGCGGTAAAACCCGAGGCGACACCGGCGATGGCGGCCAGCAGGCCCGCAACCGGATGACGGCCCACCGCCAGAAAGATCAGCGCACCCAGCGGCGGCATCACCACCAGCGCCGCGTCCGAGGAGATATGGCTGAAAAAGGCGATGAACAGCACCATGTAGCTGGCGTAACGGCGGCTGACGCGTGACGCCATCTTAACCATCAGCGACTGCAGCAGGCCGACCTTTTCCGCCAGCCCGGCACCAATGACCAGCGCCAGAATCGACCCCAGCGGTGTAAAGCTGCTGAAGTTTTTGATGATGTTGGGCAGGATCCACTGCAGACCCGCGACGCTCAGCAGGTTATTGACCCGGACGATTTCGCCATTACCGGGGTTCTTCACCGCCAGATCCAGCGCACTGATAATGGCGGTTGCGACCATCAGTACCACAATCAGATAGACAAACAGTAAAAACGGGTTAGGCACTTTATTGCCTGCGCGTTCGATCCAGCTGAAGAGCCGGCCAGGACTACGGTTCTCGGAGGTTGCTTCCATGGTATGGGTTCTCTTCTTGTCGTCTTGTGACCCCCTTATCGATGGCGGCGCGGACTGACGCCGGTCGCGACAGGCGACAGGCGGTGAGTTCAGTTCCGGCCCCGCAGAATCAGGGAAGTGTTTGCACTCTTTTTATTCTGGTCCGCGTCAGCGACGCGGCCGCTGGCTCATCCGGCCAGTTTTGTGGGTGTGATCCCCGCAGGGATCGGGCAGTGATAGGGCTGCCCGGCGCGTACCTTCTGAAATTCGGCCTGGCACTCCGCCAGCGCCTGCTCATCCTGCAGCAGCGTGGTCACCGTCGCCGCCATCACTTTGCCCGCCAGCAACATGCCCTTATGCGCGATCGTGGTGCGGCCCTGCGCCACCAGTTGCCAGGTGTGCAGCGGCGTGCCGAAGGTAAAGCAGGGCGCAAAACACTGTGCTGTCGGCGTGACCCAGCTGACATCGCCGACATCGGTGGAGCCATAGAGCAGGTCGCGGGTGACGGCATAGGGCGCGACCTGATCCATAAACAGCCTCTCCCCCAGTTGCTCAGCCCAGGCGTGACCGGCTTCGCCACCGATACGGGCGGCGTTCAGGCGGGCATTACGCAGATCGTCATCGGTCAGAGTGGCACGCAGTTCAGCCGCGAACGCGCGCTCTTCGTCGCTATAGTCCGGCAAACCAAAGTGATGCAAATAGCGCTCCATGACCGCTTCCAGGGCGCGATTAGGCACATAGTCAGAGCAGGCTTTGTCAAAACGCACGGTCAGGGTCGTGTCCGTCATCAGGGCGGCACCCCGGGCAATATTGATCACCCGCTGATAGATCGCCTGCGCCTGTGGCAGCGATGGCGCGCGGATCAGGTAGAGCACCTCCGCATCGGCCTGCACCACATTTGGCGAGACGCCGCCGCTGTTGGTGATGGCGTAGTGCAGACGTGCCTCCTGTTCGATGTGCTCGCGCAGAAAGTTGGCCCCGGTATTCATCAGCGTGACGGCATCCAGTGCGCTGCGGCCCAGATGGGGAGAGTTAGCGGCATGAGCCGCGACCCCTTTGAAGCTGAACGCGGCCTGAATATTGGCGAGCGTGCGCAAATTGAACATGCCGCTGAAACCTTCCGGATGCCAGGTCACGGCGGCATCCACATCGTCAAACAGGCCCTCACGCACCATAAAGGTCTTACCCGATCCCCCTTCTTCGCCAGGGCAGCCATAAAAACGCACGGTTCCGCCAGCGTGATGCTGCTCCATCCAGGCTTTAACCGCACAGGCCGCCGCCACGCCGGCGGTGCCGAGCAGGTTGTGGCCGCAGCCGTGTCCGTTGCCGTTCACCTCCAGCGGTTCTGGCCGGGCGCATCCGGCCTGCTGGCTGAGACCGGCCAGCGCATCAAACTCCCCGAGGATGGCGATCACCGGTTTGCCGCTGCCGGCGCTGGCGATAAAGGCGGTGTCAATGCCGCCCACGCCGCGCTCCACGATGAACCCGGTTTCGGCCAGCGCGTCGGCCAGCAGGGCCGAGGAGCGGGTTTCGGCAAAGCGGGTTTCCGGCGTATCCCAGATGGCGTCGCTGAGCGTGCTGAAACGGTGCTGATGGCGGTCGATATAGTCGGCAATAAAGGCTTCCATCATCGTGTTTCACCATACTGCGCCTGATTGAGCGCCAGCGTCGCCAGCAGCGTGATGGCGTCCGGCATGACCTGCTCATCAAAGTCGAATCGGGCATTATGGTGGCCCGCCGCCAGGTCACAGCCGAAAATGACGTATGAGGCCTGGCCGCCACGCTGCCTGACCCGCTCCATCATATAGGTCGCATCTTCTGATCCTGCCGCCTGCGCTTTGCGATCGACCACGGAATCAAAGATACCGAGCGCGTCTGCCTGCTGGTGAATGAAGTCGACCCACGGCTGCGTCGGGGTGCAGCTGCGCGCCGCACCCATCAGCGTCACCTGCTGCTCAACGCCATACATCGCCGCCGCACCGGCAATCACCCGCAGCGCCTGCTGATAAATATCGTCGTTAACCTGATTGGTGATGCCGCGGGTTTCGACCTTCAGCAGGGCGCAGTCGGCGACCACGTTGCGGCCGGTTCCGGCCTGCAGCACGCCGACATTCACCCGCGCCACGCCGCCGCTGTGCTGGGCAGGCCATGCAGGGCCAGCGTCGCCTGAGCCGCCGCCAGCAGGGCATTGCGTCCCTCCTCCGGGCGGCCACCCGCATGGGCACCGACGCCGGTGAAGTGGACATCCAGCTTGGTGGTGGCGAGAAAGCTGTCGCTGCCGCACACCACTTCGCCCGCCGGCACGCCGGTGCCAATGTGAATCGCCGTGAAGCGATCCACATCATCGACCACGCCCGCCGCTACCATCGCTTTCGCGCCGCGTACACCCTCTTCAGCAGGCTGAAAAATCAGTTTGATAGTGCCGCTGAGCCGCTCTTTCATCGCCATCAGCACCGAGGCAAGCCCCAGCCCGATGGTGGTATGGCCATCATGCCCGCAGGCGTGCATCATGCCCGCATTGCAGGAGGCGAACCCTTCCCGCTGCGGCAGATGATCGCTGGCCTGGCTCTCATTGAGATCCAGTGCGTCCATATCCACGCGGAAGCCCATCACCGGGCCGGGACGGCCGGTTTCCAGCGTCGCCACGATGCCGCAGAATCCGCCGGAAAAGTGGCTGATCCACTGCGGCAGCGCGCCCTGTTGTAACGCCCGCGCCTCCTGCTGTTTCAGCACGGCGGCGTCCGGGAGGCCCATCCGCGCCTCTGCGTCGATCACCTGACGCCCCAGCTTTAGCTGATAACCGAGCTGATGCAGCTCTTCAGCGACCAGCGTGGCGGTGCGAAACTCCAGCCAGCCCGATTCGGCGTAGTGATGGAAGTCACGACGCCACTGCTGAAGCTGCGGCAGCCTTGCACTGACGTGGTCGGAAAGGGTTTTCATCGGCTCTGTCCTCGTTGTTGGTTTTTTATGCACTGCTTCGAATCTACACAATGGAATTGCCGGGCATAAGATGCGAATATCTTGTGACTGATAAACAACGGTTATCACAAAAGTTATGTCCGCTAATCTCAAACTTCATCAACTGCGTGCGTTTGTTGACGTGGCGCGGCAGGGCAGTATCCGTGCGGCAAGCCGTGTTTCGGGGCTGTCGCAACCGGCGCTGACCAAAGCGATTCAGGAACTGGAGCGTGAGCTGGGGGCAAAGCTGTTTATCCGCCGCCAGCAGGGCGTCGTGTTAACCGATATCGGTGATAACTTTTTCCGTCATGCCAGCCTGGTGCTGGCGGAGCTGCGGGTCGCCGAAGAGGATATCCAGCAGCGGCTGGGGCGGGGCGGGGGGCAGGTGAATATCGGCATCGGCAGCAGCGTGGCGCGTACCGTTATGCCGCAGGTGATCAACCAGTTTCATCGGGAATATCCGCTGGTCAAGGTGCGCATCGTCGAAGGCCAGCTGGTGTCAATGGTGCATGAGCTGCGTCAGGGAACGCTCGATTTCACCATCAATACTTATGACCAGAGTCATCTCGATCAGGAGCTGATGTATGAGCGGGTGATGGAGCGGGAATATAAGGTGGTGGTTCGCAAAGGCCATCCGCTGGAAAAAGCCCGTTCACTGGCGGCGTTGCAGCAGGCGGACTGGACCATGCCGACGCCGAAAGGCAGCTATTACCGCCTGTTGCACGACCTCTTTGGCGAGCGCGGCATGGCACCCAAAATTGTGGTGACCTGTGAAACCTTTATGGCCTGCACCAGCCTGGTGGCGCAAAGCGATTTCATCAGCATTCTGTCAGCCGATGTGATTGACGATCCGGTTCTGGGACGGTCGCTGGTGGCGCTGACGCTTGACGAACCCCTGCCGAAAGCGATTTTTTATCTGATTCAGCGCAAGGAGACCGCGCTGACGCCCATGAGCAGCTATATGGCGCAGCTGTTTCGCCGTTATTGCCAGTAAAATCAGCGAGTAAAGTCGATCGTCTACACTCTTAAGGTACTGTAAAAATCCAACCGACAATATAGAGGTGAAGATGCAAGTCAGTCCTTATCTGTTTCTCTATGGCCGTTGTGAAGAGGCTATCGACTTTTACCTGCAGGCGACCGGGGGCGAGTTGCTCGCGAAAATGAAGTTTGGCGATATGCCGGATCAGGGAGAGCAGGTTGGCGATCAGTCCGCAGCGCCGCAGCCACCCGAGAAGATCATGCATGCGCAACTGCGTATTGGCGACGGCGAGCTGATGCTCAGCGACGGTAACACCGATCAGCCACCGGCGTCGGAACATGCCGGTTATGCGGTCAGCCTTTCCACCACCGATGTCGAAGAGGGTAAAGCGTGGTTTGAAAAACTGTCGGCAGGCGGCAAGGTGACAACGGAGTGGCAGGAGACTTTCTGGTCGAACGGCTTCGCCATGTTTATCGATAAGTTCAACATTCCGTGGCGCATCAATGTGGAGAAGTCGCAGGATTAAGCGGCTGACGGACGTCGCAGGACGCGACGCCATACCAGCAGAAACACAGGGCGGCGACGCGATGAAGCGCCGCCGCTTTACATCAGAAGTTGTAACCCGCCACCAGGTAGTAACCCCAGCCGGTCGATTTCAGCTCAAACGGCCCGTTGCCGAAGTTCACTTCCTGACCATCTGCCCACTGTCCGCCGTTGTGGAAATAACGCGCCACCGCAGAGAAGTGCCAGTGATCGTAGCCCAGTGACAGAATGTGGCTGGAGGCGATGGAGTTGCTGGTGCGTGATGCGCCGCCTTTATCGCGCAGATCGGAACCCCAGTCGAAGTTAGTGAAGCCGACATAGCCCAGATTACCGCCCCACAGCGTCGTGATCGGGACGAAGTATTTCACTTTGAAGCGATAGCCATCCCAGCTGTTCTCGTTCGCCGCACCGTAGTTTTCCCACTGATATTTGGCATAGACGTTCAGCGACAGGCCGACATCGCTGTGCGTATCGATATCGGTACCGAGACCCATATACCAGGTGTTCTGGCGGCTGTCGCTGTTGCGGCCCATATCGTAGATGTAGTTGTTAGCAAAATACCACTCTTTGAACGGACCAAACGCCAGGCTGGTGCCGGTCAGCTTGTCGATCGAGAAGCGCGGCTCAATTTCCATGAACATCGGGGAACCGTGGTCGAATACGCCGTTGGCGTTGCTGTTGCCCACGCCGAAGAAATTAGATACGTCGAGATAGCCGTAAAAGTCGAACCACTCTTTTTTCGCAAACGCTTCATATTCCAGATAGACGTCGTTGTTGAACTGCGGTCCGAAACGGGTGTGGTAGCTGCCTACCACGTTAACGCTCTGATGCCACCAGTCAGAGAGATACTGCGGATCGCTTTCTGCGGCCTGCGCAGCACCACTCAGTGAACATGCCAGCACGGCACCTGCTATCAACGTTTTATATTTCATTATCATCAGCCACATGCTTTTGACCGCCGCACAGCAGACGCAGTCAGAGAGAAATCGGTCCCTGGAGGGAATGAGGATGTCAGCAAAAAACAGCCGGTTGTTCAGCCCGCGTAGCGTGCCTGTAACAGATCGATAGAAAATAGATTTTGCTCACGTTTGTCAAAAAGTGTTGCATTACAATTCAGCTAAAATGTGATGCACTTCACAATTAAGACCATGATCGAACGGAACCAGGCAACCGTTTACGTTGTCTGGTTCGTGATCAAAAAGGCGGGATCAGGGAAAAGTGACGCGAACCTGCAAACCACAGATCGCACCCTGTGGGGTCAGACAGTTGGAAAGGGCGACGTGAATCTGATGTTTCTGAGCGACGTTACGCACGATGGATAATCCCAGCCCGCTGCCCTGGGCTTTCACGTCAGGCGAGCGGGTAAAACGATCAAACGCGCGCTCGATAAAGGATTCCGGCATGCCTGGCCCGTTATCGACAATATCGACCACCGTTTTGCCCGCGACCCGATGCAGCAGCACATCGACCAGACTCCCTTCCGGCGTGTGCAACATGGCGTTACCAATCAGGTTGTCAAACAGGCTGCGCAGCTCAGAACGACTGGCCTGCAGACGATACTGGGCAGAGCCGTTAAAGCCGATATCGATGCCGCGCTTGTCTGCCACCACCATCAGCTGCTCAATGCTCTCCTTGAGCAGATCTTCCAGGTCAATATGCTCGACGCTGGCGACCACACTCTGGTCATCCTGGCGCGACACATTGAGTAGCTGTGTGACCAGATGACGGGTGCGCGTGACGCCCGCTTCCAGCTGGCTGAACTGCCGGCTCGCTTCGCCCGGCTGGATATACTGCCGCAGATTCTCCAGCTGTAAGGTCACCGCCGTTACCGGGGTGCGCAGTTCATGGGCGGCGTCCTCCAGGAACTGACGCTGAGAGGACCAGGCCTCGCGCAGTTTACTCAGCAATGAATTATAGGCAGCCACCAGCGGCAGAATCTCATCCGGCAGCCCCTCCGGCGAGACGTTGTGCGGATGATGGGTCTCCTGCGCCGCGATCTGACGCGAAGCCACCTGCAGATCGCGGGTGATCTTGCGAACCACCAGCCAGATCACCAGCAGCGACAGCGGCATCATCAGGATCATCGGGATAATCGCCGCCAGCGCCCGCTTGACCATCGTGGACTTCATGTAGCTGAGGTTGTGCATGACCTGAATGGTTTTGATCGCGCTGCCGGGCAAACCGGGCCGGGTATAGATCCGCCATTCACAGTCGCCGCACTGGCCGACATGCACGTCGCGGTAACCCCGCTGGTTCTGTAACGGGGCCGCCAGCTCCGGCCAGGAGCTGGCACGCAGCTGTCCGCGGTCGTCCCACAGCTGAACCACAAACGCGCTTTTCGCTTTATCCGGCGCAATCAGCATCGGCATCAGGGCGGGCATCTGCTTATTGGTGGACCAGGCGTCCGCGATTTTTGCCAGCTGATCGTCCTTCATCGTGCCGACCATATCGCCGTAGCAGCTGAAGAAATACCAGGTGACGCCACCGATCATCAGCAGATGAATAATCAGCAGCGTAGAGAGCAGTTTATTACGCAGCGAGCGCATAAAGGTGAAGGGTTTCATATGGCCGGAACCCGCCAGCCCAGGCCACGCACGTTGCGGATCACGTCATTATCCAGCTTGCGGCGCATGCCGTGAATCAGGACATCCACCGCGTTGCTGCTGACTTCATCGCCCCAGCCATAGATGCGGTTTTCCAGCTGCTCGCGCGACAGAATGGCACCGGGCCGCTCCAGCAGGGCGTAGAGCAGGGCATACTCGCGCGCGGTCAGCTGCTCGCGCTGACCCTTATAGAGCACTTCGCGGGTCATCATATCCAGCTGAACATCCCCGCTGCCCAGCACCGAATCTGCCGCGCCGTGGCGGCGTCGGGTAATGGCGCGCATCCGGGCCATCACTTCCTGGAGGTCGAACGGTTTAAGCAGGTAGTCGTCAGCGCCGCTGTCGAGCCCCTGAATGCGCTGCGCCACCGTGTCGCGGGCAGTCAGAATCAGCACGGGCGTGGAGTCGCCGCGCCCGCGCGCCCGGCGCAGCACCTGTAACCCGTCATCGCGGGGTAAGCCGAGATCGAGCAGCACGCAGCTGTAGCCGCCTTCGCTCCAGGCATTGTGGGCAAAGACGCCATCGCGCACCCAGTCCACCGACCAGCCCGCGCCCTCCAGTGCCTGCTGCAGGTTTGCACCGATCATTTCATCATCTTCAACCAGTAACACGCGCATGGCTGATCTCCTCTGCAAAGATGGGAGAGAGTTTACTCATCAATTGTTAGGCCAGAATTATCCGCCTTCACACTTCCCGCTGTCGCCGCGCTGGCTGCGACTTACCGCCTGCCTGCAGCACGAACGATTCTGGCAGACCGCCGTCACTGATATGTTATCGAGGTGGCAGGGTACCTCACTATACTCATCGAGATACCCGTGATTGCATGCGTAAAGAGGGTGACGTATATTTGAGCAACAGATCAATGTCAGACATTTCATCGGTGGACAGTATGTCAGCTCTGGAAGTAAAAATCAGACATCAGCGCGAGTATCAGGAGCGTGTTGAAGCTGTCCGAAAAGGTCAGGCTCCGGGACGCATACTTGAAAAACGACCTCAGGGTATTGTGCCTGCAAAAGGTGGACGCAGCCTCGCATTTTTCTGACGTTATGCCCTGCTAAACGCAGCCATGCGATAAAATAAGCCCATCATACCGGTGGGTTTTTTTATGACATCACAGGCAATTCCTCCCGAAGAGCAACTTCTTAAACTCAATCGATATCTGATCGATAATGCGGAACAGCTCCCATCCCCGGTTATTACCGTTGGTGGTCAGGCTGTTATGTACTGGTATCTGACGTATCTGCATCTCTATCCTGAGCAGCCTGACATCACGTCCATAACTTCAATTGATGTCGACTATGTGACCCGAAAGGAAGGCGTTGATGTAATTGCAAAAATTTTCAACGTTTCAGCACAGGTTCAGGACATTTTTAATCCGCCATCGATCGCACTCCTCACCCTTATTGATAAAGATACAGGCAGGGTCAAGGAGGATGTCCAGGGTCAGTTCCTCAATGAGCAACTAAATGAGGCGAATATTGTGGATATTATCGATCGGCCCACAGGCTTTGATGCTGGAGATTTTGACGGTGATAAACTGATGTTAAATACAGAACCCTTTCTGGTTATGCCGGATCGACATGGTGCAGATATGAGCCATGAATATGTTCGGGTTCTGAATCCGATTGCCTGTATCCGTTCTCGCCTTTCAAATGCCACCGTTCCCGGCGGAAAAAACAGGCTGACTGAAGCTGACCGAATACGCGTGCTGGCTCTGCCTGCTTTCAACTTTTTGCTGGAGAAATTACAAACCCTTCCTTTCCGACAGGGAAGGCATTACGTTGACTACTTTGTCTCGTTTATCTGGCAGAGAGCATTCAGACGTTTTCAGGCACAGCACAAAATCCCCTTATATCGGATTGTTGAGCAACTGGCGGCAGAACTGCAACAGGAGCCTGGCGACGACATGCCATCCGGATTTTATCGGGAGGAGTTACCTCGAAAAGTGGATTTTCTGGCTAAGGAGTATCAGCGATACCTCAGACGCATTGAAGCCGGATAAGACTACTGGCCCCTCATTAGTGACTGCCTGAGAAAATAGCGCTTCTCTTCACCGTCATTTTCTGCGCCGGGTCTGCTGTCCCTTGCAAGCCAGCCCCCGCTGGCCGCACCCTCTCACCTCCATTTCAACCCTTGCTAATTCTGCGCTAATTTTCTGCTAATTAAGGGATAAATTTTAGCGGGTAGAGTGGTTCCACTGCACATCAGCTTGAACAGGAGGAACCATGAATCAGCGCGAGTTTATTCGGAGTCTGCTGGACTGGATAGAGAACAACTTAGGACACGATCTGCATCTGGATGAGGTGGCGCGCCGCTCAGGCTATTCGCGCTGGCATCTGCAACGCCTGTTTCGCCAGCACACCGGCTTTTCCCTGGCAGAATATATCCGTCAGCGTCGCCTGACGGAGTCGGCGCTCACGCTGCTGAGCAGCAACGAAGCGATTCTGCAGGTGGCGATGAACTACGGCTTTGATACCCAGCAGGCCTACACCCGGACCTTCAAAAATTATTTTATGGTGACGCCGGGCCAGTTGCGCCGCCAGCGTCGCGTCGAGCCGGATCGACTGCTGTTCCCGCTGGCGATGGCCAGCTGATGCCTGACAAGGCCTTTCCGTCACGGCAGGCAGACGGAAAGGTCACTCCGCGCACCACCCTCGCTTCGCCTGCTATCGCCCTGTTTTTTTTGCCTCCTCCCCACAGTCCCCCCGCCTGAACGTGCTAGTTTGTTGCCTGCATCCCCTTACTGTCGGAGTCGGGAAACATGGAAAATGGCGCGAATTTAACCGCCATGCTGGTATTCGCACGGGTGGTGGAGTTACAGAGTTTCAGCGAGGCCGCCCGCGCACTGGGCTGGTCCAAATCGCATGTCAGCCGGGAGATCGCCCGGCTGGAACTCAGGCTCGGTATCCGGCTGCTGCAGCGCACCACCCGGCGGCTGGCGCTGACCGAGCTGGGGCAGGCGTACTACCCCTATTGTGTCCGGATGCTGGCGGAAGCACAGCGCGCCGAGGCGTTCGTTCAGCAGCTGCATCAGCAGGCCGCCGGTCATGTCAGGCTGCAGGCGCCCGTCACGTTCGGCTGTCAGTGCGTAGTGCCTGTCGTTAATCGCTTTCTGCGCCGCCATCTGCATATCAACGTCGATCTCGATCTCACCGATCGCAGCCAGGATCAGCTGGACGATCAGGATGATCTGGCGATTGTGATCCGATCCCGGGCACCGCGTCAGGGCAATTTCCGGCTGCTGAGTGATATCGACTGGGGGCTCTATGCCGCGCCTGCTTATCTGGCACAGCGACCGGCCATCACTCACCCCGGGATGCTGCCGCGTCACGACCTTCTGCTGTTTCATGGTCCGGCCCACACCGCTGCGCTGCCGTTCCGCCGCGATAAGCAGCGGCTGGCGCTGGATGTACGCAGTCGCTTTCGCGCCAATAACAGCATGGCACTGCTGAATGCGGCCCTGGCCGGCAGCGGTATCGCCTATCTGCCCGCCTACATGGCGCAGGAGGCGGTCGGGCGGGGTGATATTCAGCTGCTGTTGCCGGAGTGGCAGATGGACCGTCTGCAAAGCTATCTGCTGCTGCACGACACCCCGGAAACGGCGTCGCCCGTCACGCTGCTGAGCGATGCGCTGGTTGCGGCGCTGAGCAAAGGCTGATTGTTGCCTGCTGACAACACTCATCGCCACAGAGTAACTATCGCGGCGTTACTGTTGTTAACCCGCCGCCCTGGTTAGCCTGTATCCCTGATCAATAAAGGGATATGGCTATGCAACACTCACCCGAAACGGCAGTGTTTCACCACTGGAAACGTAATTTAGCGGTCTGCGTCGTCGGATCTTTTACCACTATCGTGGCGATGACGCTGCTGCTGCCTTTTCTGCCGCTCTATGTTCAGCAGCTTGGCGTTGAGCAGCCCGCCGCCATTGCGCGCTGGTCCGGCCTGGCCTATGGGGCGACCTTTTTCAGTGCCGCGCTGACGGCACCACTGTGGGGCCGGCTGGCTGATCGTTACGGTCGCAAGCTGATGCTGATTCGGGCCAGCCTCGGCATGGCGATTGCGATGTCGCTGATTGGTATGGCGACGGCGCCGTGGCAGCTGGTGGCGCTGCGTCTGCTGGCGGGGCTGCTGGGTGGCTACGCGTCGGGGTCGACCATTCTGGTGGCGGCGCAGACGCCCAAAGCGCAGACAGGCTGGGCGCTGGGCGTCCTCTCCTCCGGCATTATGGCTGGCAACGTGGTTGGGCCGCTGCTGGGTGGCCTGCTGCCGCCGCTGATTGGCATCCGGCAGACCTTCTGGCTGACCGGCGCGGTGATTTTTCTCGCCTTCCTCGCCACCACCTTTTTACTCAGAGAGCAGCCGCGTGCCAGCGGCACCGCCCGCGATCGTCCTTCACCGATGCCGGCAGAGCTGCCGGTCAATCACCGCCTGGTGCGGCTGATGTGGCTTTCCGGCATGTTGCTGATTTTTGCCAGCATGTCGATTGAACCGATTATTACGCTCTACGTCGGCGACTTTGTTCAGGGTGAACATCAGATCACCCTGATGGCCGGGATCGTGATGTCCGCCGCCGCGCTGGGCACGGTGCTGGCAGCACCGCGGCTCGGTCGCCTGGCCGATCGCGTCGGACACTGGCGGGTTCTGACAGGGGGATTACTGCTGAGCGGCGTGCTGCTGATCCCGCAGGCGTTTATCACGGCGGCCTGGCAGCTGGTGCTGCTGCGCTTTCTGATGGGGATGGCGCTGGGCGGCCTGATGCCATGCATCACGGCGATTATCCGTCATAACGTACCGGGCTCGCAGGTCGGACGGATGCTCGGTTATTCCACTTCGGCACAATATGTGGGTCAGGTCAGCGGCCCGCTGTTCGGTGGAGTGGTCGGCGGGACGTTCGGGATGCGGCCGGTATTTCTGGCGACCTGCGCGGTGATGCTCTTCTGCGCATGGCTTAACTGGCGCGGAATGAAAAAGTAACGCGATCAAAAAAGGCGGACCGGAGTCCGCCTTTTGTTACTGACCGAAGCTGGAATTACTTCTGGTCTGGCAGTGCGTAGGCAATCACATAGTCGCCCAGCTTGGTACCAAACGAACCGTGACCGCCTGCTGCGATGACAACGTACTGCTTGCCATTCACTTCATAGGTCATCGGGGTGGCCTGGCCGCCTGCAGGCAGACGTGCCTGCCACAGCAGCTCGCCGGTGTCGGTGCTGAAAGCGCGCAGGTAGTTATCGGCGGTCGCACCAATGAAGAATACCTTACCTGCGGTGGTGATTGGACCACCCAGCATCGGCATACCCATTTTGAACGGCAGCGGAACCGGTGAGCTGTCACGAACGGTACCGATACGCTGTTTCCACACGACGTCGTTGGTCTTCAGATCCACCGCGGAGATGTAACCCCAGGCTGGCTGTTTGCATGGCAGACCAAACGGAGAGAGGAACGGATTCAGTTCGACGCCAAACGGCACGCCATACTGCGGCTGAATACCGGTTTCAGTCCCTGAACCACCCTCTGCGCCTTTCGGCGGCTCAATCGGGTTGCCCGGACCGCGTGGAACCAGTTTCGAGACAAACGGCAGCGCCATCGGGTTAGCAATCGCAATCTGACGATGTGGATCGACCGCGATACCGCCCCATTCGAACATACCCAGGTTGCCCGGGAACACCAGCGTACCCTGTTCAGATGGCGGCGTGAACGGACCTTCATAGCGCAGACGCTTGAAGATAACGCGGCATACCAGCTGGTCAAACATCGTCGCGCCCCACATATCCTTGTCCGTGAGGTTCTGTTTCGGACGGAAGGTCAGCTCAGAGTAGGGCTGCGTGGCGGCAACGTGGTCGCCTTTCGCGGCACCCTGTGGCACTGGCGTTTCTGGCGCCGGAACCACTGGCTTGCCGGTGCGGCGATCCAGAACGAAGATGTTACCGGTTTTAGCCGGTGCGTAGATCACCGGGACGGTGTTGCCATCTTTATCGGTGATGTCAGCCAGGGTCGGCTGCGACGGCAGATCCATATCCCACAGGTCGTGATGCACCGTCTGATAAGACCAGACCAGCTTACCGGTGGTGGCGTTCAGCGCCAGCACGCTGCTCGCGTAACGCTCCTGCTCTGGTGTGCGGTTACCGCCCCAGATATCCGGTGTGCTCACGCCCATTGGCAGGTAAACGGTATCCAGTTTCGGATCGTAAACCGCCGGTGCCCATGAGTTCGGTGAATTCAGGGTAAAGGTGTGTTCATCAGCCGGAATGGCATTCGGATCTTTAGCACCCGGATCAAATACCCACAGCAGTTTACCGGTATTCACATCAAAGCCACGAATCACGCCGGAAGGCTCGCGGGTTGAGTAGTTATCGGTGACTGCACCCGCCATGATGATGGTGGTGTTGGTAATGATCGGCGGTGAGGTCGGCTCATACTGACCCGGCGTGGTGACGGGCTGTTTGTGCTGCAGATCCAGCTCGCCGTTAACGCCAAATGTCGGGCAGCGTTCGCCGGTTTCGGCGTCCAGTGCAAACAGACGACCATCGTTAACCGGTAAATAGATACGACGTGAGCAGAGCGCAGGCTGGCTGTTTGCTGCATCAGCGGCTGCCGGCACTTCGTGGTAGGAGACGCCGCGGCAGGTCACGTGCTGGAAGGTCGGATTCACCTTCATGGCCGGATCAAACTTCCACTTCTGTTTACCTGTAGCCGCATCCAGCGCAAACAGGATCTGGTGTGGCGAACAGAGGTAAAGGGTGTCGCGGATTTTAATCGGGGTCACTTCGTCGGTGATTTCGCCCGGATCGTTAGGGGTTTTCATGTCGCCGGTCTGGAACTGCCAGGCAACCTGTAACTCTTTCACGTTCTCGTGGTTAATCTGCTTCAGCGGCGAGAAACGGGTTCCCTGCTGATCGCGCGCATAAGCGGGCCAGTCAGCATCCGGAATGTTGCTCAGCGGTGCAGCCTGCTGCGCATTGTCAGCGGTTTCCGGCACAGAACCGTTAATGACCTGCGGATCGTTGAATACCGCGTAGGCCAGCACGGCCGCACTGGCAATCAGCGCCACAGCCATGGTACCCAGTGCTGCTTTACTACCGGCGTTAACACTGCGATAGACAAACGGCAGGATCAGCCAGACACCAAAAATCACCAGCACATCGGTGCGTGGCGCCAGCGCCCAGAAGTCCGTCCCGACTTCCCACACGCCCCAGATCAGGGTGCCGATCAGCAGCAGCGCATAGAGAACCAGCGCGGTGCTTTTACGGCGGGAAAGCAGATAAGCGGTGATGAGCATAACCACACCGCCGAAAACGTAATACCAGGAACCACCAATAGCGGCTAACCAGCCACCGCCAATCAGCATAAACGCGCCCGTCAGTACTGCGAACAGTATCGTCAGGAAACGAATTACGCTAAACGATGAGGAGTTTTTCCCCATGATATCGACCTCGTTTTGTTGCCATAAAACATACGAAAACAACCAGATAGGCTGTTTCCAGTTATCAAGTACAAATGATTAAGGGTGTTCTTGAGAATCTCTTCCGCTAAGACAGACGCTCCCTTTGTGTTAAATGTTATAGCAAAATTAGATCAAGGTTTGATTTTTTTAGCTCAAAGCGCTTAACAAATGAAGTAACGCGACATTTTATGGGGGATTAATGGACGTTAAGCGCACCGCCGTGTGCCCTTAACGCCGGAGGGCAGGATTTGTGGTTCAGCAGCTAATCAGGTCGCCGTCCGAGCGTTGCTGTTGCCAGCCGCTAATATTTATCTCAGCAAACTGTTCAGCGCTTAAAGGCGGCGTATGACTTCGCACGATCACCTCGGCCCCTTTCTCACGGAATGTCGCCATGAAAAAAGGAAAGGTAAACTTTTCATAATTGTCATTAAAGAACGCTTCGGTTAAAACAATCCCGGAAAAAGGAAAGGATTCCAGCAGTCGCCAGTCTGCGCCGGGCGGAGCAAAATCATAAAGCCAGAAATCAAATTTCTCTGTTAATTCAAGCAGTGAGGCGTGGTGTGCGGCTAAACTGGTATAATTAATACCAATTCTGATTCGCCCATTCTGTAAATGAGAATAAGCATCCGGAACCGCAATCATTCCCTGCAGCCGAAAGTCTTCTACCGGAACAATCATTAATGCTGCTTCAGTAGCGATTTGATTGTGTAATGAAATAATGTTGTTCGTATTAAGTATATTGCGGCTGTCCTGATTTTGCTGAAGATATGGCACGCTATAGCAAATGCCCGTGACATTACGCGTAACGTGATGGATAGGTTCAGTAACATAAGGGTTATATAAACTGTTTTTCATTATCTCTTTGGCGTGC
The DNA here is from genome assembly GCF_003236725.1 of Pantoea sp. ARC270. Lineage (NCBI taxonomy): Bacteria > Pseudomonadati > Pseudomonadota > Gammaproteobacteria > Enterobacterales > Erwiniaceae > Pantoea > Pantoea sp. ARC270. Next base: position 5,512 of record NZ_PUGA01000038.1, on the reverse strand, counting down.
AATAAAAAAGGATTTATTGATAATCAATCATATAAACGGTCGCATTTTCCAAACGCGTGAATAAATATAGATCATCTGCTTAATCCAAATCATCCTTTTATTGTCGCGGAGCGTAAATAAACGCTTCGGCACAGAAGCAATAATTCCTTTGGCGTCTGATGATGACGTGGAATATATTCAATAGTCGGGACCAATAGGCTGGTAATAATCAGGAGAGATTTTTCAGGCCCGGCATGGACAGGAAGGCGATTTATCGCCGGGAGCAGCAGAGGGGAAACCATCGCGATTATACTTCATCCGCTCTGTTATCTGACGTTCCTCATCGACCGCACAAATAACACCGCGCAACGACGCGGGACGGCTCATCAAATTTGGGATAAGACATGGGATTTATGGCATCGGCAGCGGAAGAGCCGCTGTGGCGACATCGGGCATTCGTCGCCTTCTGGCTGGCACGAACCTGTTCATCGTTTGGTTTTCAGATGTTTTCGGTGGCGATCAGCTGGCAGATCTATGCGCTGACCGACAGCGCGATGGCGTTAGGGATGATCGGCTTAATGCAGTTTCTGCCGTCAGTGTTGCTGGCGCTGCCTGCAGGGCATCTGGCAGATCAGTATGACCGGCGGCGTATCGTGCTGTTCGGTCAGCTGGTGGAATTTGCTGCGCTGCTGGCATTAGTGGTGCTTACCTTATTCTCTACCGCCGATCGGGTTACGCTCTGGGGTCTGGTATTTATGATTGCGGTGGCGAAAGCGCTGGAGTGGCCTTCGATGTCCTCAATGCTGCCGTCGCTGGTGCCGCCCGCGATTCTGGCGCGGGCGATGGCGATGAACTCGGTGGGCGGCGAGGCGGCGGTTATCGTCGGACCGACGCTGGGCGGGCTGCTTTATGTCGCGGGACCGCATGTGGTGTATGGCGTGTCTGCGCTGTTTTATCTGATTTCGCTGACGCTGGTGAGTCTGCTGCGCTATGAGCGCCCGTTGCAGCCGCGCCTGCCGATGAACATGAAGAATCTGTTTGCCGGGATTCACTTTATCCGCGAACGCAAAGATGTGCTGGGCGTGATTTCGCTCGACCTCTTTGCCGTCCTGCTGGGTGGCGCGACCGCGCTGCTGCCCATTTTTGCCAAAGATATTCTGCATACCGGGCCGTGGGGATTGGGGATGCTGCGGGGCGCGCCCTCTGTGGGGGCGCTGCTGGTCGGCATCTGGCTGAGCCGGCATAAGCTGGATAAGCACGTCGGGATGATTATGTTTGGTTCGGTGGCGGGCTTTGGTGTTGCCACGCTGGTGTTCGCGCTCTCGACGCAGCTGTGGCTGTCGCTGCTTGCGCTGTGTGCGCTGGGCGGTTTCGATATGGTCAGTATGGTGATTCGCGGTGCGCTGGTGCAGCTGGATACGCCGGATGCGATGCGCGGGCGGGTGAATGCAGTGAACGCCATTTTCATCAATACGTCGAATCAACTGGGTGAGTTTGAGTCGGGAATGCTGGCAGCATGGATGGGCGCAGCCCCGGCGGCGGCGATTGGCGGGATCGGTACGCTGGTGGTGGTGGCCCTGTGGATGAAGTTGTTTCCGCATCTGCGGCGGCGGCAGAAGCTGGAGAATGAGGGGGATGCGGTCTGACCCAGGGCAGCTGTATGCGCTTGTGATGTCAGGAAGGTTATCGCTGATAAATTGAGCGCAGGCTTCAGGGAGCATATGTCCTCCGCAAAGACGCAAAAACGCCCTCCCTGGCAGGCTCAGCGCGGGCGATTACGCACCTCATCCATGAGGTGCTCCCGTAGACGGGCCAACGGCGTTGCGTTGTGCTAAAACGCTTCCGGCGTTTTTGTCCGTGGCCTACGATGCTTAGCTACAGGTATCTGATCCCTTCGTTTTTAGTGCATAAGGTGCCTAAACCTATCTGTACTCTCTGAGATTTTCTTGCTGCTTTCTGATACGAACGGCACCATTTTGAACATCTTTTAGTGTCGTAGTGCCGTGAAAATGAGTTCATAAAAAGTTGTCCTTTTCAAACGTAAATTCATTATGCTGCCATAGGTATGAATACAAATCAGGTCCACTAAAAACAATGCTTCATGTGCTTAAAAGATAAGTTTTCGTTTACTAAAAGTGGGTTTGCCTGATATTTTTCAGGCTGATATCACAGACGGTAGAAGAATGAATGGACGCAAAAACGCTTGCCGTATCGGTTGCTGATGGTATTGCTTCTCTTCCGATGGATTTTTATCTGGGTATAGAAAGAACTTTTCAGGACCTCAACCTGACAGATGGCGGAAGAAACATTCAGCGCCGTAACTTCGGTGATGATGAGAGGATGTATCGGGCTTTAAACAAGCTCTTTCGGAACAGAGCCATTTTGGGGCAGATCGCGGAGATGATAATCAAAGATTCTCTGTCCTATCTTCCAGACCCAGCCCTCAAAAAAATCACAGATAAACTCATCGGAGCTGCGGCTTCCCTGGGTTCAAGACAGTCAATGCAGCTGGCTATTACAGGATATCTTGGTTCAAAAGTTATCGGAGGAATGATGGCCAGCGTGATAACGAGGTTATCTCTACGATTGTGGACGGGCACCCTCGCGGGCGGCATAGTTCTGCAGGGAGTACTTTCACGTGCTTCTGCAGCTTCCCGGCGATTGAGCCATAAAAATCCTGCGCTATGGTCAAAGCTTTACATACTTGATTTTGAAATGCTTTACTTCCTTTTTGAAGAACCTTTAGCTAATTACATTGAGCTTGGTGAGACTCTTCGTAAAAACCCTCTGAAAACGGAGCAATTTCTGAGTGCAATCGAGAATCTTTAGAGTCATCAGAAAAGTCATTTCTGAGTTATCAGGGGCGGTTGTGATCAGCGCCGTAGTGCTGGGCATGTTCATTGCCATCTTTGCGAATGAAGGGATTATGCGCGTACTCGCCCCCTTGCTCGTTTTTCTCGCTGGACTGGTTCTTTACGGGTTAGCCTGGATGATTTCATCTAAAGAAGATCGGAAATAGGCCACGCAAAACGCCTGACCAGCAGACAGCAGCGACTACCGCGCGTCAACATGGATTAAATCGTTGCTCTGTAGACTGCGTGAGCAACACCCTGTCGATTATTCTCATACCGGAAGAGGTCGTTTAAAGGCGTTTTCTTGCGTCTGTTGCTGACATAAGGCGACAGGCCTGAAGGTGAATAATGCCTGTCACCTGAGAAGTAACTGGCCCGAAGGCCAGTTCAGCAGAGTACCAGTCAGAGTGCCAGTAACAAGCCGGGGACGGCGGGGGAGGCCGCCCCTGAGGCTGGGGCCGTCAGGCCCCGGATTTTCCCAGGTTGGCGTCAAATGTCAGCCAGCTTTCACGCATGTCCACTACGCTGCGGGTTTTGCGTGCCTCATCGATTTTGATGGCGGTAAGGCCCGCTTCCAGCGCGTCCACCACTGAGACTTTCAGCGGTGTTCCCTGTTTAATATGTTTGACGATCTCTTCAGCCATCAGCGCATCCGCGCCATAATGGCCATCATAAGCGTTGCCGCTGTAGGCGGTATCGACCTCTTTCTCACCGCTGCGGGCGTTGTGCACCCGGAAGTAGTTACGCACAAAGTCGCCTTCCGCCATGCCGTCAGTGCCCATGACGCAGAAACGGCGGAACTCATCCGGCACGTTCAGGTTGGCGTGGAAGGCGAGGGTGGCTCCCCCCTCATACTCAATCAGCGCGGTCTGGTAGTCGACAATGTCGGCATCGCTGTCGAATACCGCATCTGTGCTGGACCAGCCGCTGGGTTTGACGTGGTAAAGCTCCGACTCAGGGGTGATCGCCCCCTGCGGGGCGTGAGCCGGGGTAAAGGATTTCCGGCCACCAAAGCTGGCGACGTAAGTCGGACGCCGCTGCAGCAGGCCCTGATAGAGATCGATGTCGTGGCAGCACTTCTCCAGAATATAGGGACCGGCATACTTCTCCAGCCGTCGCCAGTCGCGCTGGAAGAAGGCACCGTGATAAGGCTTGATGTGTTCGGTTGCCTCAATCGAGGTGATTTCGCCCAGCTGGCCCGCATCGCGCGCAGCCAGCAGATCGTGATAAAGCGGTGAATAGCGCAGCACCAGCCCGACCAGAATGCGCGCCTCGCCATACTGACGCACCAGCTTTGCCATCGCCATGGTCTGCTCTTCATTAATTACCACCGGCTTTTCGGTAAAGACGGTATAGCCTGCCGCCAGCGCCTGACCCACATGCTCCAGATGCAGAAAGTTGGGTGAACCCACCAGCACCACATCCATTCCGCCGTGAGCCAGCAGTTCGTCCACAGACGCAAAAGCCTGGCCGGGCGCAATACCAAAGCTGTGCAGATTCGGCAATCCGGCGGGGGCCGGATCGTAATAGCCCACGACGGAAAAGCTGTCGTCAGCCTTGCTGAACTCTTTCATGACGTGGGACAGACGAAAGCCGAGACCGATAATGCCTACTTTCATGGTAAACCCCTGCTCCTGAGATCGGATGATGCAAAGCCCGCCAGCGGTCGGGCGCGGCTGCTGATAATCTGACCACCAACTTATTACGGCAGAAAAAGTAATGTCAACATCGCGCTGCACGTTTTGCGGGGTGGGTTTTTGTTATATTTATGTAAATTAAGGAAAAATAGTCAGGATGTTTTTACCATATTTATTTGTTATTGCGATTTAAGTTTTTTTATCCTATCGTTCGCTCATTATGGCTATAACCCTTAATCAGGGAAGGAAGCGCGTGCAACCACACTATCTTCTTGGCATCGATGGCGGCGGAACGCAGTGTCGCGCGCGCTTAACCGATCGGCAGGGCCGCCTGCTGGCAGAAAGCACCGGGGGACCTGCTAACGTCTGGTCAGATTATGATGCGGCCCTGACCTGCGTCGGGCAGCTGACTGAACAGGTATTTACCCAGGCGGGACTCACCGCAGAGGCGCTGGCGCAGACCGCGCTGGTGGCGGGCCTGGCGGGCGCTAACGTCGCCTCAGTGCAGGCGCGCCTCGCCAGCTGGCAGCCCGCCTGCGCGGCGTTGCAGGTGGTCAGCGATGTGGAGATCGCCTGCGCGGGCGCGCACGGTGGCGAGCCTGGGGCGGTCTTTATCATCGGCACCGGCAGTCAGGGCGCCGCCTGGGATGGCGAACGCTTTACGCTGCTTGGCGGCTGGGGCTTTGCCCTCTCCGATCAGGGATCGGGGGCGGAGCTGGGCCGTCGCGCGCTGCGTCTGGCGCTGCTGGCGCATGAGTCGATCATTCCGCACGGCTCCCTGACCCGCCAGCTGATGGCGCAGTTCGGCGACAGCCCGGAAACCATGCTGCTCTGGACGCGCACGGCGGTGCCTGCTGACTGGGCCCGCGTGGTGCCACAGATTTTTGCAGCCGCCGACGCGGGTGACTGCCATGCTCAGGAGCTGCTGCAACAGACCGCCGCCGATATCGGCCTGATGGTGCGACGCCTGATCGCCCTGAGCAGCGGGCCGGTGGCGCTGATGGGCGGCGTGGCCGCGCCGATTCAGCGCTGGCTGGATGAAGA
>NZ_PUGA01000037.1:0-38581 GCF_003236725.1 Pantoea sp. ARC270 | reverse complement strand
GTTTATGGGCCTGTTCCTCACTTCCGGCCTCGGCAGCGGTTCCACCTACCAGATGATTGCCGTGATCTTCCGCCGTCTGACGCTGGAACGCATCAAAGCTGAAGGCGGTGACGAGGCGCTGGCACAGCGGGAAGCCGCCACAGAAACCTCCGCGGCGCTTGGCTTTATCTCCGCTATCGGCGCGCTGGGCGGCTTCTTTATTCCGCAGACCTTTGGCCTCTCGCTTGCCATGACCGGCTCTCCGGCCGGGGCGATGAAAATCTTTCTGGTCTTCTACCTCTGCTGTATCGCCGTGACCTGGCGGGTCTATGGACGAAAAGCGCGCGCCGGATAACGACAACGCCGGTGTGGCGCACCGGCACCCCCTTTATTTTCTGCAGCAGCACGCATGCAGAGTGAGCAATGTGACACCAGGCCTTCAGGAGCTTTCCGGATGAGCAAATTTCTCGATCGATTTCGCTATTTCAAACAGCTGGCTGAGCCCTTTTCCGGCCAGCATGGTCAGACGCTGAACAGCAACCGTGACTGGGAAGATGGCTACCGCAGTCGCTGGCAGCACGATAAAGTCGTGCGCTCCACCCACGGCGTTAACTGCACCGGCTCGTGCAGCTGGAAAATCTACGTCAAAAACGGCCTGGTCACCTGGGAGACCCAGCAGACTGACTACCCCCGCACCCGTCCCGACCTGCCGAACCATGAACCGCGCGGCTGTCCACGCGGTGCCAGCTACTCCTGGTATCTCTACAGCGCCAACCGTCTGAAATATCCGCTGATGCGTAAGACGCTGATCCAGCTCTGGCGCGAGGCGAAGGCGCAGCATAGCGATCCGGTAGAGGCCTGGGCCTCCATCATCCGCGATCCGGAAAAAGCGCGCAGCTATAAACAGGCGCGCGGACGCGGCGGGTTTGTGCGATCCAGCTGGCAGGAGGTGAATGAGCTGATTGCCGCCGCGAATATCTGCACGGCCAAAACCTACGGCCCTGATCGCGTGGTCGGCTTCTCGCCGATTCCGGCCATGTCGATGGTCTCCTATGCCGCCGGGGCGCGTTACCTGTCGTTAATTGGCGGCACCTGCCTGAGCTTCTATGACTGGTATTGTGACCTGCCACCGGCCTCACCGATGACCTGGGGCGAGCAGACCGACGTGCCGGAATCCGCCGACTGGTATAACGCTTCCTACATCATTGCCTGGGGCTCAAACGTGCCACAGACCCGCACCCCGGATGCGCACTTCTTTACCGAAGTCCGCTACAAGGGGACGAAAACCGTGGCGATCACCCCGGACTATGCCGAAGTCGCGAAGCTGTGCGACCAGTGGCTGAGTCCGAAGCAGGGCACCGACAGCGCGATGGCGCTGGCGATGGGCCACGTGATGCTGAAAGAGTTTCACCTCGACCGTGATGTCCCCTATTTCCGCGACTATGTGCGCCGCTACACCGACATGCCGATGCTGGTACTGCTGGAGCCGCGCGAAGGCGGATTTTATGCCGCGGGTCGCCAGCTGCGCGCCAGCGATCTGGTCGATGGGCTGGGTCAGAAAAACAACCCGGAATGGAAAACGGTGGCGCTGGATCAGACCACCGGCGATCTGGTGGCCCCTCAGGGCGCGATCGGCTTCCGCTGGGGTGAAAAAGGGAAATGGAATCTGGAGCAGCGCGATGGCCTGTCGCAAAAAGAGGTGGAGCTGCAGCTGAGTCTGCTCGGCAGCCACGATGAGGTGGTCGAGGTCGGTTTCCCTTACTTCGGCGGCATCACCAGCGACCATTTTAACAGCGTGGCGCTGGATGAGATCCTGCTGCATAAGCTGCCGGTCAGACGCCTGACGCTGGCAGATGGCAGCGAAGCCCGGGTCGCCAGCGTCTACGATCTGACCCTGGCAAACTACGGGCTGGATCGCGGTCTGGACGATGCTCACTGCGCGCAAAACTATGATGAGATAAAAGCCTACAGTCCCGCCTGGGCGGAGCAGATCACCGGCGTCTCCCGGCAGAACATCATCCGCCTCGCGCGCGAGTTTGCCGGGAACGCGGAGAAAACCCACGGACGTTCAATGATCATTGTCGGTGCCGGTATGAACCACTGGTATCACATGGACATGAACTACCGGGGACTGATGAACCTGCTGATTTTCTGCGGCTGCGTCGGTCAGAGCGGCGGAGGCTGGGCGCATTACGTTGGTCAGGAGAAACTCCGTCCGCAGACCGGCTGGGCTCCGCTGGCCTTTGGCCTCGACTGGCAGCGTCCGCCACGCCAGATGAACAGCACCTCTTTCTTTTACAACCACTCCAGCCAGTGGCGCTATGAAACCCTGGCGACCGAAGAACTGCTCTCACCGCTGGCCGATAAAAGCCGCTTCAGCGGCAGCCTGATCGACCTTAACGTCCGGTCCGAACGCATGGGCTGGCTGCCTTCCGCGCCGCAGCTTAACGTCAACCCGCTGCACATCGCCGCCCGGGCCAGCGCCGCCGGGCAGTCGGTGATTGACTATACCGTGGCGAGCCTGAAGCAGGGCACCCTGCGCTTTGCCGCTGAACAGCCGGACGATCCGCAGAACTTTCCGCGAAACCTGTTTGTCTGGCGCTCTAACCTGCTTGGCTCGTCAGGGAAAGGGCATGAGTACATGCTGAAGTATCTGCTCGGCACCGAAAACGGCATTCAGGGAAAAGATTTAGGCCAGCAGGGGCGCGTGAAGCCGGAGGAGGTCGAATGGCAGGCGCAGGGCGCCGAAGGAAAACTGGATCTGGTGGTGACCCTCGATTTCCGTATGTCGAGCACCTGCCTCTACTCCGATGTGGTGCTGCCGACCGCCACCTGGTATGAAAAAGACGACATGAATACGTCGGATATGCATCCGTTTATCCATCCGCTTTCGGCGGCGGTCGACCCCGCCTGGGAGTCAAAAAGTGACTGGGAGATCTACAAAGGCATCGCCAAAGCCTTCTCCGAACTCTGCCCCGGTCATCTAGGCGTTGAAACGGATGTGGTGACGCTACCGGTGCTGCACGACTCGCCCGCCGAACTGGCGCAGCCGTTTGAAGGCAGAGAGTGGAAAAAAGGGGAGTGCGATCTGATCCCCGGTAAAACGGCACCGCACATCATGGTGGTGGAGCGTGACTATCCGGCGACCTGGGCGCGCTTTACCACGCTGGGGCCACTGCTGGAGGCGCAGGGCAACGGCGGCAAAGGGATTAGCTGGAACACCTGCAAAGAGGTCGATCTCCTGAAGCAGCTGAACTATGTCAAAGCGGATGGCCCGGCTGCGGGACGGCCCAATATCGACACGGCCATTGATGCGGCCGAGGTGATTCTGGCGCTGGCGCCGGAAACCAACGGTCAGGTGGCGGTAAAAGCCTGGCAGGCGCTGGGCGCGATAACCGGTCGCGATCACACTCACCTGGCGCTGAACAAAGAAGATGAGAAGATCCGCTTCCGCGATATCCAGGCGCAGCCGCGCAAAATCATCTCCAGCCCGACCTGGTCAGGTCTGGAAGATGAGCATGTCTCCTACAACGCCTGCTACACCAACGTTCATGAACTGATCCCGTGGCGTACCCTGAGTGGCCGTCAGCAGCTCTATCAGGACCATGAGTGGATGCGCGCCTTCGGCGAAAGCCTGATGGTCTACCGTCCGCCGATTGACACCCGGGCAGCGAAGCCGTTGCTCAACAGTAAACCCAACGGCAACCCGGAGAAGGCGCTGAATTTCCTGACGCCACATCAGAAGTGGGGCATTCACTCCACCTACAGCGACAACCTGCTGATGCTGACCCTGTCGCGCGGCGGCCCGATTGTCTGGATGAGTGAAGAGGATGCCCGCGAACTGGGCATTGCGGATAACGACTGGATCGAGGCGTTCAACGCCAACGGTGCCCTGACCGCCCGCGCGGTGGTGAGCCAGCGCATCCCGGCCGGTATGACCATGATGTATCACGCTCAGGAACGCATCGTGAATATCCCCGGTTCGGAGATCACCCGCCAGCGCGGCGGGATCCACAACTCTGTGACCCGGGCCTGCCCGAAACCGACCCATATGATTGGCGGCTACGCCCAGCTCTCCTGGGGCTTTAACTACTACGGCACCGTCGGGTCGAACCGCGATGAGTTCGTGGTAGTGAGAAAAATGAATAACGTTGACTGGCTAGACGGGGAAGGGCACGACGCCTGCCAGGGCGGCCAGCAGGAGGTGAAACCATGAAAATTCGCTCACAGGTCGGCATGGTGCTGAACCTCGACAAATGTATCGGCTGCCACACCTGCTCGGTGACCTGCAAAAACGTCTGGACCAGCCGCGAGGGGATGGAATACGCCTGGTTTAACAACGTCGAGAGCAAGCCCGGCGTCGGCTATCCGCACGCCTGGGAAGATCAGCAGAAGTGGAAGGGGGGCTGGATCCGGAAGATCAACGGCAGGCTGGAGCCGCGCATGGGCAGCCGTGTCGGGCTGCTGTCGAAGATCTTTGCTAATCCGGACGTGCCCGCGCTGGATGATTACTACGAGCCGTTCGATTTCGACTACCAGCATCTGCACAATGCACCCGCCGGAAAACAGCAGCCGATCGCCCGCCCGCGCTCGCTGATCACCGGTCAGCGGATGAAAAAGATCGAGAATGGCCCGAACTGGGAGGAGATCCTTGGCGGCGAGTTTGCGAAGCGCTCGCAGGATAAGAACTTCGATAACATCCAGAAGGCGATCTATGGCCAGTTTGAGCACACCTTCATGATGTACCTGCCGCGCCTCTGTGAGCACTGCCTTAATCCGGCCTGCGTGGCAACCTGTCCCAGCGGCGCCATCTACAAGCGCGGCGAAGATGGCATCGTGCTGATCGATCAGGATAAATGCCGCGGCTGGCGCATGTGCCTGACCGGCTGTCCCTACAAGAAGATCTACTTCAACTGGAAAAGCGGCAAATCTGAGAAGTGCATCTTCTGTTATCCGCGCATTGAATCGGGCCAGCCGACCGTCTGTTCGGAAACCTGTGTCGGCCGGATCCGCTATCTCGGCGTGCTGCTCTATGACGCTGACCGGATTGAACAGGCGGCGTCAGCGGAAAACGAAAAAGATCTCTACCAGCGTCAGCTGGATATCTTCCTTGACCCGCACGATCCGGCAGTGATCGCCCAGGCGCTGAAAGATGGCGTGGCGCAGAGCGTGATCGACGCGGCGCAGCGTTCGCCGGTCTACAAAATGGCGATGGAGTGGAAGCTGGCGCTGCCGCTGCATCCGGAATACCGCACGCTGCCGATGGTCTGGTATGTGCCGCCGCTGTCACCAATTCAGTCGGCAGTGGATGGCGGCGCACTGGCTCACACCGGCGTGCTGCCGGATGTGGAGAGTCTGCGCATCCCGGTTGAGTATCTGGCCAACCTGCTGACCGCAGGCGACACCGCGCCGGTGCTGCGGGCACTGAAACGGATGCTGGCGATGCGCCACTACAAACGCGCTGAGAGCGTGGAGGGGCAGCGCGATAGCCGGGCGCTGGAACAGGTCGGCCTGACCGAAGCGCAGGCGCAGGAGATGTACCGCTATCTGGCGATCGCCAACTACGAAGATCGTTTTGTGGTGCCTTCCAGCCATCGTGAGCTGGCGCGTGAAGCCTTCCCGGAAAGTAAAGGCTGCGGCTTTACCTTTGGCGATGGCTGCCACGGCAGCGACAGCCGGTTCAATCTGTTTAACAGCCGTCGCATTGATGCCATCGACATCGCCAGTCAGACCCGCCGCCAGGAGGATGCCTCATGATGACGTTACGGATGCTGTCACGGCTGCTGGATTACCCGGACGAGGCGCTGTTTGCTCATCACTCTGAGCTGATCGCGGCGCTGGACGCGGCAGATGAACTTGATCTGCCGCAGCGGGCAGGGCTGCAGCAGTTTATTCAGCAGCTCTGTGCGCGGCCACTGCTGGATGCGCAGGCGGACTACTGCGCCCTGTTTGATCGCGGACGCGCCACCTCGCTGCTGCTGTTTGAGCATGTGCATGGCGAATCCCGCGATCGCGGTCAGGCGATGGTCGATCTGCTGGCGCACTACCGGGCCGCCGGTCTGGAGCTGGACAGCAAAGAGCTGCCCGATTATCTGCCGCTCTATCTGGAGTATCTCGCCTGTCAAAGTGACGAGGCGGCGCGCCAGGGACTGGAGGATATCGTGCCGATTCTGGCTCTGCTGGCGGCGCGTCTGGAAGCGCGCCAGAGTCCCTATGCCGACCTTTTCACGCTGTTACTGACGCTGGCGGGCAGCGCGGCTGACCCGGCCACCCTCCGGCCGCAGGTGGCGAAGGAAGCGCGTGACGACACCCCGGCGGCGCTGGATGCGGTCTGGGAAGAGGAGCAGATTAAATTTCTCGGCGAGCAGGGCTGTGTCTCAGCGCAGCAGGCGATGCATCAGCGTCGCTTCGCCGATGCGGTCGCGCCGCACTATCTGGATATTGCCGCGGCGACGGCACGCCGCACAGGAGAATCAGCATGAATGTTCTGAACACTTTCTTCTTCGATATTTACCCCTATCTTGCCGGAACGGTTTTTCTGGTGGGGAGCTGGCTGCGCTATGACTACGGCCAGTACAGCTGGCGGGCCGGTTCCAGTCAGATGCTGGATAAAAAGGGGATGCGGCTCGCCTCTAACCTGTTCCACATCGGCATTATCGGCATCTTCTTCGGTCATTTCGTCGGGATGCTGACGCCGCACTGGATGTATGAGTCGTTTCTGCCGATCGACGTGAAGCAGAAGCTGGCGATGGTGGCGGGTGGCCTGTTCGGGGCGATGACGCTGGCCGGGGGAGCGCTGCTGCTGAAGCGTCGTCTGACCCATCCGCGGGTGCGGGCGACCAGCAGCGTCGGCGATATTCTGATCCTGACCCTGCTGGTGGTGCAGGCCACGCTGGGCCTGCTGACCATTCCCTTCTCTGCTCAGCATATGGATGGCAGTGAAATGATGAAGCTGGTGGGCTGGGCACAGGCGGTGGTAACTTTCCACGGCGGTGCTTCACAGCATCTGGCCGGGGTGGCAGTGATCTACCGCGTCCATATGGTGCTGGGGATGACCCTGTTCCTGCTGTTCCCCTTCTGCCGGCTGGTGCATATCTGGAGCGCACCGGTTGAGTACCTGACCCGGCGCTATCAACTGGTCAGAAACCGTCGCTGAATGCTGAGCCGCCGCGGGGGCAGGGCAGCCCTGCGGCGGTTTTCACCGGCGTCAGCCTTGACGTTTTTTTAAGATTTTGCCCTGTATGTCGCTGCGCTGAACGTCTACTATTACCGCATCTGATTTTACCCCCTCGTTTATGGATAACCGATGCGTCTCAAGCTAGCCCTCCTTGCCCTTATTCCGCTTCTGGCCTCCTGCAGCAGCAAACCTGACGTTCCCTCCCGGCAGAAGATGCTGGCTGCGCCGCAGGGCGGTTTTTTACTGCAGCCGTCGCATAACGGATCGGGCATGTCTGGCGATTTTGCCGGCAATCCGGCCGCCGAGAAATTTATCGATAAGATGGTGAAAGAGCATGACTTTGATCGTCAGCAACTGCACGACATTATCGGTCAGGCAAAACGGCTGGATTATGTGCTGCGGCTGATGGATCGTCAGGCCCCGAGCTATACGCCCGCGCCGGGTCCTAACGGGGCCTGGATCCGCTATCGCAACAAATTCATTACGCCGGATAACGTGCAAAACGGGGTAGCGTTCTGGAACCAGTATCAGGATGCGCTGCAGCGCGCGCAGCAGGTTTACGGCGTGCCGCCGGAAATTATTGTCGGCATCATCGGCGTGGAAACCCGCTGGGGGCGCGTCATGGGGAAAACGCGCATTCTGGATGCGCTGGCGACCCTGTCGTTCAACTATCCACGCCGTGCTGAGTACTTCAGCAGCGAGCTGGAAACCTTCCTGCTGATGTCGCGTAAAGAGCAGGATGACCCGCTGGCGCTGAAAGGCTCTTTCGCCGGCGCGATGGGCTATGGTCAGTTTATGCCCTCTTCTTATCAGGAGTATGCGGTTGATTTTAACGGCGACGGTCATGCCAATCTCTGGGATCCGGTGGATGCGATCGGCAGCGTGGCGCACTACTTCCAGAAGCATGGCTGGCGCAGCGGTGAAAATGTTGCCGTTCCGGCCAGCGGTCAGGCACCGATGCTGGATGATGGCTTCAAAACCCGCTACAGCGTGAGCATGCTGGCGGCCTCAGGATTGTCTCCTCAGGGCTCGCTGGACGGCAACGATGAGGTGAGTCTGCTGCGGCTCGATCTCGGCACCAGTTATCAGTACTGGTACGGCTTGCCCAATTTTTATGTCATCACACGCTACAACCACAGCACCCACTATGCGATGGCGGTGTGGCAGCTGGGTGAGGCGGTCGGCAAAACGCGACAGGGTGGTCTGTTATAAAGGCTACCCTTGTTAACTGTAAGGTTATATGATGTCGGCCTTTTCAGGCCACACAGCCACAGTTATCTCTGGAGTCGTTATGTCTTTACCTGCCTGCCCAGCCTGTCACGCCGATTATACCTGGCAAGATGGTGACAACCTCAACTGCCCCTCCTGCGGTCATATCTGGACCGAAGGTGAGGGTGACAGCAGCAACGCACCCCTGGAGGTGCGTGATGCCAACGGCAATCTGCTGGCAGATGGCGACAGCGTCACGGTGATCAAAGATCTTAAGGTGAAGGGCAGCTCCTCTTCACTGAAGATCGGCACCAAAGTGAAAAGCATTCGTCTGGTTGAAGGGGACCACAACATCGATTGCAAAATCGACGGCTTTGGCCCGATGAAATTAAAATCTGAGTTTGTGAAAAAGAACTGAGATCAGGGGCGCACGGACGCGCCCGCGCTCACTCTGCCTTATCCGGTTCCGCCTTCCTCTCCCCCCTTTTTCCGCCGCCGCTAACTGTACAGTCAGTAAAACGCCGTCACGGGTCGCACTTTTTTGCCTTTCATCCGTCTCAGTAAACGAAGAGCTGATTGCTGAATGAGAGGTCAGGATGAAAGAGTGGGATCCCGTGCTGTATCGTAAATTTGAAGCGGAACGCACACGTCCGGCGCATGAGCTGCTGGCGCGTATCCGTCCGGAGCAGGTTGAGCAGGTCACCGATCTGGGATGCGGGCCGGGCAACAGCACGGAGCTGCTCGCTGATGCCTGGCCGCTGGCGCAGATTACCGGACTGGACAGTTCCGCGGCGATGTTAACGCAGGCCCGTGAACGCCTGCCACACTGCCGCTTTGTGCAGGCGGACATCCGCAGCTGGCAGGCAGAGGTCCCGCAGCAGGTCATCTACGCCAACGCTTCCCTGCAGTGGCTGGATGATCACACTGCGCTGTTCCCCCATCTGGTCAGGCAGCTGGCCCCCGGTGGCGTGCTGGCGGTTCAGATGCCGGATAACCTCAATGAACCCTCGCACCAGCTGATGCGTGAGGTCGCCGCAACCGCGCGCTGGCGTTCACAGATCCGCACCGCTGATCGTGTCGCGCTGCTCTCTGCCGGCGCCTATTACGATCTGCTCACCCAGGCGGGTTGCGAGGTGGATATCTGGCGCACCACCTATTATCACGTCATGGCTGATGCGCAGGCGATTATCAGCTGGCTGCAGGCAACAGGCTTGCGCCCGTTCCTGGCGTCACTGGATGAGGCATCCCAGGCGGCGTTTCTCGCCGATTATCATCAGCAGCTGCTCAGCGCCTATCCGGCCCGGGCCGACGGTCAGGTGTTGCTCGCTTTCCCGCGTCTTTTTATGGTGGCAGTGAAAAAAGGGGCGTGAGCTGGAAACTCAGCCGCAAAAACAGGGCAATAGTGCAGAGAGCCCTTGAAAAAGTGCGCTTTCTGCACCACCTTCAATCCACACCCCACGGGAGAGTCGCAATGGATGATCAGCAACTGCAGGCGCTTAGCGCGCAGATAGGTGAGAAGCTGAAGCAGCGCAACGCCACCGTCACCTGTGCGGAATCCTGCACCGGCGGATGGATTGCAAAGGTCTTTACCGATATCAGTGGCAGTTCCGCCTGGTTTGAACGCGGTTTTGTGACCTACAGTAATGAGGCAAAACAGCAGCTGGTGAACGTACAGGCAGCCTCGCTGGAACGGTATGGCGCGGTCAGCGAGGCGGTGGTGCGGGAGATGGCGCAGGGTGCCCGTCAGGCCGCTCAGGCAGACTATGCCATTTCAGTCAGCGGCATCGCCGGCCCGGATGGCGGCAGTGAAGAAAAACCGGTCGGCACGGTGTGGTTTGGCCTGGCCGGCCCTGACGATAAAGTGCTGACTTTTCAGCAGCATTTCAGCGGCGATCGTGATGCCGTACGCCGCCAGTCGGTGGCATGGGCCCTGCAGACACTGTATGGCGAATTTCTGACAAATTAAACTTGATACTGTATGACTATACAGTATAATTGTCGGCAACAGAAAGAGTGCAGGCACCCTGAGTGCGTGTTTACCCGGCTTGATTAGGAGTTGAAATGGCGATTGATGAAAACAAACAGAAGGCTTTAGCTGCCGCGCTGGGCCAGATTGAGAAACAATTTGGTAAAGGCTCCATCATGCGCTTGGGTGAAGACCGCTCAATGGATGTGGAAACCATCTCTACCGGTTCGCTGTCGCTGGATATCGCATTAGGCGCAGGTGGTCTGCCAATGGGTCGTATCGTTGAGATCTACGGACCTGAGTCTTCCGGTAAAACGACGCTGACCCTGCAGGTCATCGCCGCGGCTCAGCGTAAAGGCAAAACCTGTGCCTTTATCGATGCCGAGCATGCGCTTGACCCGGTCTATGCCAAGAAGCTGGGCGTCGATATCGACAACCTGCTCTGCTCACAGCCGGACACCGGTGAGCAGGCGCTGGAGATCTGTGATGCACTGGCCCGCTCTGGCGCGGTCGATGTCATCATCGTCGACTCCGTTGCGGCGCTGACGCCGAAAGCGGAAATCGAAGGTGAGATCGGTGACTCACACATGGGCCTCGCGGCACGTATGATGAGCCAGGCGATGCGTAAGCTGGCCGGTAACCTGAAGCAGTCAAACACCCTGCTGATCTTCATCAACCAGATCCGTATGAAGATTGGTGTGATGTTTGGTAACCCGGAAACCACTACCGGCGGTAACGCGCTGAAGTTCTACGCCTCTGTCCGTCTTGATATCCGCCGTATCGGTGCGATTAAAGAGGGCGATAACGTGGTCGGCAGTGAGACCCGCGTTAAAGTGGTGAAAAACAAAATCGCCGCGCCGTTTAAACAGGCTGAATTCCAGATCATGTACGGTGAAGGGATCAATACCTTCGGTGAGCTGGTTGACCTGGGCGTGAAGCACAAGCTGATTGAAAAAGCGGGTGCATGGTACAGCTACAATGGCGACAAGATTGGTCAGGGTAAATCGAATGCCAGCAACTTCCTGAAAGAGAATGCGGCTGTGGCAAACGAAATCGATCTGAAGTTACGTGAGTTACTGCTCAGCGGCGCGGATGAATCACTCGAAGCAGACAAATCTGCTGAGAATGAGAACGCAGCCAGCGAAGCGAACGAAGACTTCTGATGACTAAGACGGGAGAGGCGAAGGCCTCTCCCGTTATTTTTACTTCCCTCTGTCCCTCTCCTGCCTTCCCTCTGTCCTGTTCTGTCGCCATAATCTTTCCCCTGTTTGTACAAGGTGCGCAGTATGACTGAATCTACTCAGCTCCAACCCCAATCCAATGTTGTCTCCTATTCCCGCCTGCTTGACCGCGCGATGCGTATTCTGGGCCAGCGCGATCACAGCCGTGCAGAGCTGGCGCGTAAGCTGCAGCAATCGGCGCAGCGTGCGGCATGGGCGCAAAAAAAAGAGCCTGAGATCATCACCGATGCGCTGCTGGAGCAGGTGCTGAACTGGTGTCAGGAGAGCGGCTGGCTGAATGACACGCGTTTCACTGAACGATTTATTCAGAGCCGCAGCCGGAAAGGCTTTGGCTCCCAGCGTGTCCGTCTTGAACTGGCTCAGAAAGGCATTGACCGTGAAGCCATTGATATTGCGATGGAAGAAACGGAGGTGGACTGGGCTGCCTGTGCGGCAGAACTGGCCGAAAGAAAATTCGGGCATCCGCTGCCTGTCGAGTGGAAAGAGAAAGCGAAAGTACTACGCTACCTGCAGTCAAAAGGGTTTATGAGCGAAGATATCCAGTCTGTTTTCAGAAATTTTGACGACTAAGGGCCGATGTAATTTTACTTCCCACTGAAGAAAATTTATCTTATTCCCACTTTTTGTTCCGCTGATCCGGCACCAGGATAATGGGGTCGCACCGATCGGTGGGAACGTTCGTTAGCGTGATTCCAGGACATATATGAGCAAGAGCACTGCTGAGATCCGTCAGGCGTTTCTCGACTTTTTTCATAGCAAGGGACATGAGGTTGTAACCAGCAGCTCCCTCGTACCGAATAACGATCCAACGTTGTTGTTTACTAACGCCGGGATGAACCAGTTTAAAGATGTGTTCCTCGGTCAGGACAAACGTGATTACACACGGGCGACCACGTCGCAGCGCTGCGTGCGCGCGGGCGGAAAACACAACGATCTTGAAAACGTCGGCTACACCGCGCGTCACCACACCTTCTTTGAAATGCTGGGTAACTTCAGCTTTGGTGACTACTTCAAGAAAGAGGCGATTGGTTTTGCCTGGGAACTGCTGACGAGCGAACAGTGGTTCGGCCTGCCAAAAGAGCGTCTGTGGGTAACGGTTTATGAAACCGATGATGAAGCCTACGCGATCTGGGAAAAAGAGATCGGTGTGCCACGCGAGCGCATTATTCGCATCGGCGACAACAAGGGCGGCGCCTACGCGTCAGATAACTTCTGGCAGATGGGTGACACCGGTCCGTGTGGTCCGTGCAGCGAGATTTTCTACGATCATGGCGATCACATCTGGGGTGGCCCGCCAGGCAGCCCGGAAGAGGATGGTGACCGTTACATCGAGATCTGGAACATCGTCTTTATGCAGTTCAACCGCCAGGCGGATGGCACCATGCTGCCGCTGCCCAAACCTTCGGTTGATACCGGGATGGGTCTGGAGCGCATTTCTGCCGTTCTGCAACACGTCAACTCTAACTACGAAATCGACCTGTTCCAGAAACTGATTCAGGCTGTGGCGCAGGTTACCGGTGCGACTGACCTCAGCAACAAATCGCTGCGCGTGATTGCCGACCACATCCGCTCCTGCGCCTTCCTGATTGCCGATGGTGTGATCCCGTCCAATGAGAGCCGGGGCTACGTGCTGCGTCGTATCATTCGTCGTGCCGTGCGTCATGGCAACATGCTGGGTGCCAAAGAGGCCTTTTTCTATAAGCTGGTTGCGCCGCTGGTTGAGGTCATGGGTGCTGCAGGCGAAGAGTTGCAGCGCCAGCAGGCTCAGGTTGAGCAGGTGCTGAAAAGCGAAGAAGAGCAGTTTGCCCGCACGCTGGAACGCGGACTGGCGCTGCTGGACGAGGAGCTGGCAAAACTGCAGGGCGACACCCTGGATGGTGAAATCGTCTTCCGTCTCTACGACACCTTTGGTTTCCCGGCGGATTTAACCGCTGACGTCTGCCGCGAACGCAATCTGAAAATCGACGAAGCGGGCTTCGAGCAGGCGATGGAGCAGCAGCGTCAGCGTGCCCGTGAAGCGAGCGGCTTCGGCGCTGACTACAGCAACGTAATCCGCATCGATGCGGCCTCCTCCTTCAAAGGCTACGACCAGCTCGATTTAGCCGCCACCGTAAAAGCACTCTATGTTGCAGGTGAGGCGGTGGATGAAGTGTCCGCAGGTCAGGATGCCGTCGTTGTGCTGGATGAAACGCCATTCTATGGCGAATCGGGTGGTCAGGTTGGCGATACCGGTCTGCTGAAAGGGAAGAATGCTGAATTTAGCGTCCAGGATACACAAAAATATGGTCAGGCAATCGGTCATGTCGGTAAGCTGACCGCCGGGCAGTTGCGTATCGGCGACCGCCTTGAGGCGCAGGTTGATGCGGCACGTCGTGCACGCATCCGTCTTAACCACTCTGCCACCCACTTATTGCACGCCGCATTACGCCAGGTTTTAGGTGAGCACGTGGGGCAGAAAGGCTCTCTGGTTAATGACAAATATCTGCGTTTCGACTTCTCGCATTTTGAAGCGATGAAACCTCAGGAGATTCGTCAGGTCGAAGATATCGTCAATGCACAGATTCGTCGCAACCTGCCGGTGGAAACCGAGGTGATGGATCTTGATGCGGCGAAGTCTAAAGGGGCGATGGCTCTGTTCGGCGAAAAGTATGATCAGCGTGTTCGCGTGCTGACCATGGGTGACTTCTCTGTCGAACTGTGTGGGGGAACCCACGCGGCACGCACTGGCGATATCGGTCTGTTCCGCATTCAGGCTGAGTCAGGCACCGCTGCCGGCATCCGTCGTATCGAGGCGATTACCGGTGAAAGTGCGCTGGCTCAGGTCAACGCGCAGAGCAGCCAGCTGCAGGATATTGCGCAGCTGGTAAAAGCGAACAGCAGCAACCTGAACGAGAAGGTACGCGGTCTGGTTGACCACGTCCGGGCTCTGGAGAAAGAGTTGCAGCAACTGCGCGATCAGCAGGCTGCGCAGGAGAGCGCGTCACTGAGCAGCAATGCCATTGATGTCAAAGGGGCGAAGCTGCTGGTGAGCGAGCTCAGCAATGTTGACCCGAAAATGCTGCGTACCATGGTTGACGATCTCAAGAATCAGCTGGGATCGGCGATTATCGTGTTAGCGACGGTGGCGGAAGGCAAGGTATCGCTCATCGCGGGTGTGACCAAAGATCTGACCGACCGTGTTAAAGCAGGCGAGTTGATTGCCGGTCTGGCGCAGCAGGTAGGCGGGAAGGGCGGTGGTCGTCCGGATATGGCTCAGGCGGGTGGTAACGATGCTGAGGCGCTGAAAGGCGCGCTGGCAGGGGTTGAGAGCTGGGTTAGCAGCCGCCTGTAATGAAATAAAACAAAGCATGGTCAGAAGCGTCAGAACCCCGGTTCCGGCGCTTTTTAATACGATGCTAAAGCAGCAAATGACAAAGTCAGGTTGATGTAGTGTATTTCGGCTAAACTAACTATCAGCAGAATGTATTGGCGCATCGATGTGCATTGGTGTATTCCTCATAGTCAATGCGCAGCGTTAAATGATGGATAATGCCGGGAGCCTGTACAAGCCCGACTCTTTTAATCTTTCAAGGAGCAAAGAATGCTTATTCTAACTCGTCGAGTTGGTGAAACCCTCATGATCGGTGATGAGGTAACGGTAACGGTGCTGGGTGTTAAGGGTAACCAGGTTCGTATAGGGGTTAACGCGCCGAAAGAAGTGTCTGTGCATCGCGAAGAGATCTATCAACGCATCCAGGCTGAAAAAACGCAACAGACCAGCGTTTAACGGATTCAGCGTCTCGCACCTGTGCGAGGCGCTACCGCTTTCTGCAAAAAATCCCACCCTTTGTTCTCTCCCGCTGTTCTCCGTTTTGTTAACGTCCTCCTCTTTCATTGTTGATAATTCACTCTTTTTGCCGCCATTTTGTTCCAATTGTGTGTGATTTGCTCAATCAAGCAAAGTTTCGGAAAAATTGTTTGACTTAAAAGTCCGGGAAAGTAATATGTGCGCCACGCAGTGCCGATGAGCAGAAACAAGTTCAGAAGCACGGTTCGAAAGAAAGCGTAAGGTGAGGTGGCCGAGAGGCTGAAGGCGCTCCCCTGCTAAGGGAGTATACGGTCAAAAGCTGTATCGAGGGTTCGAATCCCTCCCTCACCGCCATTTTCGATGCATCCATAGCTCAGCTGGATAGAGTACTCGGCTACGAACCGAGCGGTCGGAGGTTCGAATCCTCCTGGATGCACCATATTTTCGGATATGGCGAAGTGCCTCAGTGTGACATGACGCATTAGCGTTCAAACCGCACTAAGGAGGATAACGTTGCATCAGCAACGGCCCGCAGGGCGAAGCGCAAGCTGAGTAATCCTCCTGGATGCACCATCGAAAATAAAGAAATAAAGCGAATTAGCAATTCCTTTCATGGTGAGTAGTCAGCACCCTGCGTTGTACAAGAATCAGATTTATGCATCCATAGCTCAGCTGGATAGAGTACTCGGCTACGAACCGAGCGGTCGGAGGTTCGAATCCTCCTGGATGCACCATTCTTTGTAACATCCTCAGGTTGATTTCTGAACGTCCATAAAAAAACGCAACACCCCAATGCATCCATAGCTCAGCTGGATAGAGTACTCGGCTACGAACCGAGCGGTCGGAGGTTCGAATCCTCCTGGATGCACCATATTCTTCAATATGGTCAGTGCCTCAGTGTGTCATGACGTAGTTAGCGTTCAGGCCGCACTAAGGAGGATAACGTTGCATCAGCAACGGCCCACAGGGCGAAGCGCAAGCTGAGTAATCCTCCTGGATGCAGCATTCTTTGTAACATCCTCAGGTTAGTTTCTGAACGTCCATAAAAAACGCAATACCCTCAATGCATCCATAGCTCAGCTGGATAGAGTACTCGGCTACGAACCGAGCGGTCGGAGGTTCGAATCCTCCTGGATGCACCATATTCTCAAATAGGGTCAGTGCCTCAGTGTGTCATGACGTAGTTAGCGTTCAGGCCGCACTAAGGAGGATAACGTTGCATCTGCAACGGCCCGCAGGGCGAAGCGCAAGCTGAGTAATCCTCCTGGATGCACCATATTCTCAGATATTGTCAGCGCCTCAGTGTGCCATGACGTAATTTGCGTCCAGCCCGCATTCACGCTCTTCTCTTTTTCTCTGGCTCCATCCACGCGGCTTTTCAGCCTCATCTGCGTAACAGATTCATCATTTCATCTTAAGCAACGCCCAGTCACACCTGTCCTGCTTAACCCGCTGCAGTTTGCCCCTCATGCAGGTGCGCCGCCGCCCCGGCACCAGACGATTGTTAAAAAAATGCTGAAAATTCGTACTGTTATCGCTGGTCGCGCACGATCACCTTTATCTGAAAAGAAAAATTGTTAATGCTTTCAAAGCATTTGCTGTTCATCCCCCCTGGCGACAACCTGTCCACATTAGGCTAAAGTAATGTCTCATTTGATGAATGTCCGGAGTGACAATGTACGATCACTATGACGCCCTGATTTTCGATATGGACGGCACGATCCTGGATACAGAGCCGACACATCGAAAAGCGTGGCGTCAGGTACTGGCGCATTACGGATTAACGCTGGATGAAGCACGTATTATCGACTTCAATGGCGCACCCGCCTGGCGGCTTGCGCAGTTCATCATTGACACCAATCAGTCGTCTCTCGATCCCCATCTTCTTGCCGCAGAGAAAACCGCTGCCGTGAAAGCGATGCTGCTGGACAACGTCAGGCCGCTGCCTTTACTGGAAGTGGCTAAAGCGTACCACGGACGTCGTCCGATGGCGGTGGGCACCGGAAGCGAGCACAGCATGGCGGAGGCGTTACTGAAGCAACTGGGCGTGCGTGAGCTGTTTTCGGCTGTGGTGGGTGCTGATGATGTGAAGCGACACAAACCCGAGCCAGAAACCTTTCTGCGCTGCGCAGCGCTGATGGGGGTGGCGCCTGAACGGTGTGTGGTCTTTGAGGATGCCGATTTTGGCATTCAGGCCGCGAAAGCGGCAGGGATGGATGTGGTGGATGTCCGCTTACTGTGAGTGACATCCTCACCTATGCCTCCATGTTCGGCAGCAGTTTTTTGAGTGCGACGCTTCTGCCTGGAAGTTCTGAAGCACTGCTGATAGCACTATTGATAGCAAAAAAGACATCAGTTTACGGATTGCTTTTAGCCGCATCACTGGGAAACACACTGGGCGGCTTAACGAACATTCTTATTGGTCGCCTGCTGCCGTTAAAAGGTCAGGGGCGATGGCATGACACAGCAATGACGTGGTTGCACCGGCTGGGACCTGCAGCGCTGCTCTTCAGCTGGCTACCGGTGATAGGTGACCTGCTCTGCGTTCTCGCGGGCTGGTTACGGTTCGCCTGGCTGCCAGTGATGCTGTTTCTCGCTGTCGGTAAAACACTGCGTTATATCGTTATCGCGATAGCCACATTACAGGGTATGGAATGGTGGCATTGATTCGCACAGATTCGAGGCTACGGTTAAGATTATGCTGAACAAAAATAAATTATTATCACAGCGGGGGGGGAATGTGATCCCGGACGTCTCTAAAGCGCTCTCCTGGCTGGAAGCGCATCCCAATGCTCTCAAGGGCATTGGCCGTGGCATCGAGCGTGAAACACTGCGCGTACAGGCAAATGGCGACCTGGCAAAAAGCGGCCACCCGGCATCGCTGGGGTCGGCGCTGAAGCATGACTGGATCACCACCGATTTTGCCGAAACGTTGCTGGAGTTTATTACCCCAGTGGATCACAGCATCGATCACATGCTGGCTTTCCTGCGCGATATCCATCGTCATGTTGCCCGTGAGCTGGGTGACGAGCGTATGTGGCCTTTCAGTATGCCGTGCGTGATTGACGATGCGGACAATATTGAGCTGGCACAGTATGGTCAATCCAACATTGGTCAGATGAAGACCCTCTATCGTCAGGGCCTGAAAAACCGCTATGGCGCGTTGATGCAGACCATCTCCGGTATTCACTACAACTTCTCGCTGCCGCTTTCCTTCTGGCAGGAGTGGGCGGATGTGAAAGATGTGGAGAGCGGAAAAGAGACCATTTCGGCGGGCTACCTGCGGTTGATCCGCAACTACTATCGCTTCGGCTGGGTGATCCCTTATCTGTTTGGCGCATCGCCAGCGATCAGCTCCAGCTTCCTGCAGGGCCGTGAGAGTCCGCTGCCGTTTGAAACCAATGACAAAGATACAATGTGGCTGCCTTATGCAACTTCATTGCGTCTGAGCGATCTCGGCTACACCAATAAATCGCAGAGCTCGCTGGGCATTACGTTTAACTCGCTGGAAGGCTATGTCACGGCGCTGAAGAAAGCGATCAAAACGCCGTCAGAAGAGTTTGCGGGCATGGGCACGAAAGATGCTGACGGCAACTGGCTGCAGCTCAATACCAACGTGCTGCAGATTGAGAATGAACTCTATGCGCCAATCCGGCCAAAACGGGTGACCCGTTCCGGTGAAGCGCCATCTGATGCGCTGCTGCGGGGTGGCATTGAGTACATTGAAGTCCGTTCACTGGATATCAACCCCTTCTCGGCTATCGGGGTCGATGAGAACCAGGTGCGCTTCCTCGACCTGTTCCTGATCTGGTGTACGCTGGCCGATGCACCGGAGATGAGTGCAGAAGAGCTGCAGTGTACCCGTAAAAACTGGAACCGCGTGGTGCTGGAAGGCCGTAAACCGGATCAGAAAATTGCCGTGGATTGTGGTGAAGCGGAACATTCGCTGGTTGAAGTGGGCAAAACCCTGTTTGCCGATCTGCGTCGGGTTGCTGAAGTGTTAGACAGCAACAATCAGGCGAGCACGGAATATCAGCAGGTTTGCGATCAACTGGTAGCATCGTTCGACGATCCTGAGCTAACCTACTCGGCGCGCATTCTGCAGGCCATGAAGGATAATGGTGTGACCGGAACCGGCGTAGCGCTGGCTGAACAGTATCGTCATCTGCTCTGTGAAGAGCCGCTGGAGGTGCTGACCGAAGAGGATTTCTCGCGTCAGGCGCAGGAATCTGTCGCGGCGCAGCAGCAGCTGGAAGCGAACGATAAGCTGGATTTTGAAGCGTATCTGGCAAGCCGGGAAGGGTAGAAAAGAAAAAGGCCACATCAATGTGGCCAAATTAACATCTCTGTTGTCAGGGATGATGATAACAAATGCGCGTCTTTCATATATTCAGACGTTGGGCGAACAGAAAAGTTTCATCGTTTTAAAAAAAATTCTCAGAACAGGAGGTGACGTATGCCACTACTGGATAGTTTTACCGTTGATCACACCATCATGGGCGCACCGGCGGTCCGCGTTGCGAAAACCATGAAGACTCCGCATGGCGATACGATTACCGTTTTTGACCTGCGTTTCTGCCGCCCGAACATTGATATCCTCACTGAGCGTGGCATTCATACGCTGGAGCATCTCTTTGCCGGGTTTATGCGTGATCACCTCAACGGTGACGGTGTGGAAATCGTCGATATTTCGCCGATGGGCTGCCGTACCGGCTTCTACATGAGCCTGATTGGGACGCCAGATGAGCAGCGCGTGGCGAAAGCGTGGAAAGGGGCGATGGAAGACGTTCTGAAAGTGAAAGATCAGAACCAGATCCCTGAGCTGAACGAATACCAGTGTGGCAGCTACAAACTGCACTCACTGGATGAAGCGCAGCAGATTGCCCGCAACGTGCTGGCGCATGAGATCGGCGTTAACCGTAACGAAGATCTGAAACTGCCTGCTGAAAAGCTCAAAGAACTGCACATCTAGTCAGAGCTGACCGGCTAAAAAAAACGCCGCATCGTGTCGATTGCGGCGTTTTTTTATGGCTTCAGGAACCGACCGATTTTTTCAGCGGGGTCTTCGGCGTGATGCGCACCTGCTTAATCATGTTGTCCTGCACGTCCAGTATATCGATATTGTAGTGACCGATCTGAACGCGGGTGTTGATAGCGGGGATCTCCTCCAGCGCTTCCAGCAGCATACCGTTGATGGTGCGGGCTTCCTGCTCTGGCAGATGCCAGTTAAACGCCTTGTTGATTTCACGCACGCTGGCACTGCCTTCGATCAGCACGGAACCATCATTCTGGGGCATCACCTCTTCGGCCAGCGACGGCGACATTGAGGTGGTAAAATCCCCCACGATCTCCTCCAGAATGTCTTCTATGGTCACCAGTCCTTTGATATCACCATATTCATCCACCACCAGGCCCGTTTTCTTTTTGTTGCGCTGGAATTTTACCAGCTGGGTGTTGAGCGGTGTTCCTTCCGGGATGTAGTAAATCTCATCCGCAGCGCGCAGCAGCATCTCTTTGGTGAACTCTTTTTTCTCGGTCATCATGCGCCAGGCTTCACGCACCCGCAGCATGCCGACACAGTCATCCAGTGAGTCGCGGAACAGGACAATGCGGCCATGCGGTGAGTGGCTCAGCTGGCGGACGACTGATTTCCAGTCATCGCTGATGTTGATACCGACAATCTCATTACGCGGCACCATGATGTCATCCACGCTGACCTTCTCCAGATCGAGCACCGAGAGCAGCATATCCTGATTACGGCGCGACATCAGGCTGCGTGACTCATAGACGATGGTGCGAAGCTCCTCTTTGCTCAGCGCAGAACTGATTGCGCCTTCAGCCCGGATTCCCACCATCCGCATCAGCAGACGGGTAATGGTATTCAGCAGCCAGACCAGCGGCAGCATGATGTATTGCAGCGGGACCAGCAGCAGGCTGCTGGGAAAGGCGACCCGCTCCGGATAGAGCGCGGCTACCGTTTTCGGCAGCACTTCAGCAAAGACCAGCACGACGAAGGTCAGGATACCGGTCGCGACGGCGACCCCTTCGTCACCGTGCAGGCGCATGCCGACGATGGTGGCGAGGGCGGAGGCCAGAATATTTACCAGGTTATTGCCGATTAATACCAGGCTCAGCAGCCGATCGGGACGCCGCAGTAACTTTTCCACCCGGCGCGCAGCGCGACTGCCGTTTTTAACCTGATGGCGCAGCTTATAGCGATTAAGCGTCATCATGCCGGTTTCCGACCCGGCAAACCAGGCGGAGACCAGAACCATGACGCACAGAATAATAATCAGCGTGGTGGTTGAAACATGTTCCAACGCAGAACTTCCTTTTTAATGAGGGACAGGGACAAGCAGATGCTGCAGGATGCGACTGCCGAAGTAAGCCATGGTCAACAGCACCGCACCGCTGCAGTTAAACCAGACGACGCGGCGACCGCGCCAGCCTTCATGATAGTGTCCCCAGAGCAAAACGATATAAACAAACCACGCGATAATCGAAAGCACGGCTTTATCGACGTTTTCGGCGCTGAAAAGATCCTGCATGTAAAACAGACCGGTGCAGAGCACCAGCGTTAACAGAACAACCCCGACCTGCGTGATATGAAACATCTTGCGTTCGATGGTCAGCAGCGGCGGCATATCCTGCGTAAACGCCAGGCGCTTGTTTTTTAACTGGTAATCGATCCATGCCAGCTGCAGCGCATAGAGGGCAGCGATAATCAGCGTTGCATAGGCGAAGAGCGACAGGCCGATATGGATCATCATCCCTGGCGTCGTTTCCAGGTGGGTGATGAAGGCATTAGGGACAAAGGTCGCAAAGGCCAGATTGATCAGCGCGAAGCTGTAGACAATCGGCAGCAGCAACCAGCCGCGGTTGCGTGACGCCACAATGGTCATAATGGCGCAGATCAACAGGCTGACAAGTGAACCGATGTTGAGCAGGCTTAAATTCTGGCCGCTATCAACCGCAAATATGCGCTGCTGCAGGGCTACCGCGTGTGTCACCAGCGCCACACAGGCAGAGAGCATCGCCATTCGCCGCCAGCCGCCATTACGCTTCAGCAGGCTCGGAATGATCAGGGCAAGACTTAAGGAGTAGGCTAACAGCGCCACTATCGGGAAAACGAACATAGATCCTTTCAGGTTCAGTCAGATAAGGAAAAAGGCAGTATAGCGCCAGCCGCAGCAGGCTCCAAACGATCTGAGGGGCAATTGCAGAGATCGCGGCGGCTTCGTGTTATAATCCGCCGCATTCTGCCGATCAGGCGCCTCGCGATCTTTTTAAGTGAGAGACCATGTTTGATAATTTAACCGATCGTTTGTCGCAAACCCTGCGAAACATCAGCGGCCGCGGAAGGCTGACTGAAGAGAACATTAAAGAGACCCTGCGTGAAGTGCGCATGGCACTGCTTGAAGCTGACGTTGCGCTGCCGGTGGTGCGTGACTTCATTAACCGCGTGAAAGAGAGCGCGGTCGGCCATGATGTGAACAAAAGCCTGACGCCGGGTCAGGAGTTCATCAAAATCGTTCGTAACGAATTGGTTGCGGCGATGGGGGCAGAGAACAATGCTCTCGACCTGGCCGCTCAGCCGCCAGCCGTGGTGCTGATGGCGGGTCTGCAGGGTGCCGGTAAAACCACCAGCGTGGGTAAGCTGGGTAAATTCCTGCGCGAGAAGCACAAAAAGAAAGTGCTGGTTGTCTCTGCCGACGTTTATCGTCCGGCGGCAATCAAACAGCTGGAAACGCTGGCGCAGCAGGTTGGCGTGGATTTCTGCCCCTCTGACCTCAGCCAGAAGCCAGTGGAGATCGTCAACAATGCGCTGCGTGAAGCGCGCCTGAAATTCTACGATGTGCTGCTGGTGGATACCGCGGGTCGTCTGCACGTTGATGAAGCGATGATGGACGAAATCAAACAGGTTCATGCCGCGATTAATCCGGTAGAAACGCTGTTTGTGGTCGATGCCATGACCGGTCAGGATGCGGCTAACACGGCCAAAGCCTTCAACGAAGCGCTGCCGCTTACCGGCGTGATCCTGACCAAAGTTGACGGTGATGCACGTGGGGGTGCGGCGCTGTCGATTCGTCATATCACCGGCAAGCCAATTAAATTTATGGGGGTCGGCGAGAAAACCGAAGCCCTGGAACCGTTCTATCCGGACCGTATTGCATCACGCATCCTCGGCATGGGTGACGTGCTGTCACTGATCGAAGATATCGAAAGCAAGGTTGACCGCGATAAAGCAGAGAAGCTGGCGAAGAAGCTGAAAACCGGCGACGGTTTCGATCTCAACGACTTCCTTGAGCAGCTGAAGCAGATGCGTAACATGGGCGGCATGGCCAGCCTGATGGGTAAACTGCCCGGCATGGGACAGCTGCCTGACAATGTGAAGTCGCAGATGGATGACAAGGTTCTGGTGCGCATGGAAGCCATCATCAACTCGATGACACGCAAAGAGCGTGAGAAGCCAGAGATCATCAAAGGCTCGCGTAAGCGCCGCATCGCCACCGGCTCCGGCATGCAGGTGCAGGACGTTAACCGCTTATTAAAGCAGTTCGACGACATGCAGCGTATGATGAAGAAGATGAAGAAGGGCGGTATGGCGAAAATGATGCGCGGCATGAAAGGTATGATGCCGCCAGGATTCCCCGGCCGCTAAGGGTTCCACAAAAAAGCCCGAAAGGACGCGGTTTAGGTTGCTTTTTGCGCCAAAATGAGTAAAATTTTCGGGCTTTTTATACAGCACCCGGACCCCGTTCCTCGATGGGGGCCGGGTGTTTTATTAACTGAAGAGGATGTTATGGTAACAATTCGTTTGGCACGTCACGGCGCTAAAAAGCGTCCGTTCTATCAGGTCGTCGTTACTGACAGCCGCAATGCACGCAACGGTCGTTTCATCGAGCGCGTTGGTTTCTTCAACCCGATCGCTTCTGGTCAGGCTGAAGGTCTGCGTCTGGATATGGATCGTATCGAGCACTGGGTTGGCCAGGGCGCAACGCTTTCTGATCGCGTTAACGCGCTGGTCAAAGAAGCTAAGAAAGCAGCTTAATCTGTCACGGTGGTGAGCATGAGCAGACAAATTGCCGCACAGCCTCCTGTCAACCCGATTGTATTGGGCAAGATGGGAGCCGCCTACGGTATTCGCGGCTGGCTCAAAGTGTTTTCCTCCACTGAAGACGCTGAAAGCATCTTCAGCTACCAACCCTGGTTCATCCAGCGCGCCGGTAAATGGCAGCATGTCGAACTGGAAAGTTGGAAGCACCACAATCAGGACCTGATCATCAAAGTCAAAGGCATTGAAGATCGGGATGCGGCGGCTCAGTTAACCAATTGCGAAATTCAGGTTGACTCGACGCAGTTGCCATCGCTGGAAGAGGGTGACTACTACTGGAAAGACCTTATGGGCTGCCAGGTGGTTAACCTTGAAGGCTACGAGATGGGCAAAGTCATCGATATGATGGAAACCGGCTCGAACGACGTTCTCGTCGTTAAGGCAAACCTGAAGGATGCATTCGGTGTTCAGGAGCGGTTAATTCCGTTTCTTGATGAACAGGTTATCAGGAAAGTCGATCTCTCTACTCGCGTCATTGAGGTAGATTGGGATCCTGGTTTTTGAGCTCCGAATCGAGCGGTAACGTAACGGCGAATACAATGTGGATTGGTGTTATTAGCCTGTTTCCAGAAATGTTTCGCGCTATTACCGACTACGGGGTAACTGGCCGGGCTGTAAAAAACGGTCTGCTCAGCATTCAAAGCTGGAGTCCGCGTGACTTCACGCACGACCGGCACCGTACCGTGGATGATCGTCCTTACGGCGGCGGACCGGGAATGCTGATGATGGTACAACCCTTACGGGATGCCATCTCCGCAGCGAAAGCAGCGGCAGGTGATGGCGCCAGGGTGATATATCTTTCACCTCAGGGTCGCAAACTGGACCAACAGGGCGTTTGCGAACTGGCGGCACGAGACAAGTTAATTCTGGTCTGTGGCCGTTATGAAGGGATAGATGAGCGCGTAATCCACGCCGAGATTGATGAAGAATGGTCAATCGGTGATTACGTTCTCAGTGGCGGGGAACTGCCAGCCATGACGATGATTGACGCAGTCGCCCGGTTTATTCCCGGCGTACTCGGCAAGCAGGCGTCAGCCGATGAGGATTCGTTCTCTGACGGCTTGCTGGATTGTCCGCACTATACCCGACCTGAAGTGTTAGAGGGCGTGGAAGTCCCGGCAGTTTTACTGTCAGGTAACCATGCCGATATTCGCCGCTGGCGTCTGAAGCAGTCGCTAGGCCGTACCTGGCTAAGAAGACCTGAACTTCTGGAAAACCTGGCTCTGACTGAAGAGCAAGCAAGGTTGCTGAATGAGTTCCAGCGGGAACATCAGCAGCAACAAAACGATGATGTGGAAGAGTAATCTTCCCCGACTATCAGTTTACCCAGGATATGAGATTTAATTATGAGCAACATTATCAAGCAAATTGAACAAGAGCAGATGAAACAGGACGTACCTTCCTTCCGCCCGGGTGATTCCGTGGAAGTGAAAGTATGGGTCGTTGAAGGTTCTAAAAAACGTCTGCAGGCATTCGAGGGCGTGGTTATCGCTATTCGTAACCGCGGTCTGCACTCTGCATTCACTGTTCGCAAAATTTCTAACGGCGAAGGCGTTGAGCGTGTATTCCAGACTCACTCGCCGGTCATTGACAGCATCGCTGTTAAACGTCGTGGCGCTGTGCGTAAAGCCAAACTGTACTACCTGCGTGAGCGTACTGGTAAGTCTGCTCGTATTAAAGAGCGTCTTAACTAAGGTATCGCTAACGCGACATCTAAAAGTTAATAGCAAACAAGGGGTTGGCATCTGCCAGCCCCTTTTTTTTGTCCTGATTATTATAAAATTCTCAAAAAAATAACGAAAGTTGAATGGAGGATTAGATTTTAAATAGCTTAATTGATAAGTTATCTAAAAAATGATTAGACAAAGAAAAAATTTTTCAGCCAAAATTTGATATGGGCCTTGATGGAGCTTTTGCACTAGGCGCAAGTTGGAGTGGAGCAGGTGAGTCTTGACCTTTCCCAGCTATCCTTTTAAAAATTGATTTTTACCACTATTAAGGCGGGAAAAATGTTTAGTGCTGGCTCCGCGACGAGCTGTCTACGATACACAGTTAAATTTTCCATTCCTGTTATCAGAAATGGAAAATGATGAAGGCTTTAACCGACATTGTACCAAGAAAAGGGCAGAATACGCATATACTGCGCAGTACTATCACAAGTCATTTCATGATGAAGGGCAGCAAAAGTTTGGTAATACAACACATACACGGTTATGCCAATATTCGTGAAACTATGCGTTATGCATGCTTCGCGCTAAGCGACTTAGAGGAGGCGCTAAGTCCATGTCCTATTGCAAACCAAAAGGATTTTTATGAGCGACCCTAAAATTTTAGAGTTGTATAAATATGCAGCTTATTTGATTGCTCTAGTATTGACTGCTATACGCGTCGGTGGACTGCATTTTATATTTCTTTTCTTTATTAAATTGCTAAGACTGGATTTTACAGAAAGAAAACTAAAAAAAGTTAGTGATAACTTTTACGATATAAAGCTTTTCAAATTTTTTACAGGAATAAAAGCGCGTAACGTTAATGATGTTGTTTTTATACAGGAGTGTATTAATTCAGGGAAAATACACTCTATCAACTTTATTTTTTCAGGCTTTTTTGGGTATGCTGGCAGTAAGCGTTCTAATAAGATAGATCTTATCTTTGTGTTGTTTTTGTCAGCATCATCCTTAGTTTTAGGCTTTATGACTGCTGATCAAGCTAATCAGTATAAGAAAAACTACGCTACATATGTGTTTGATGATGGAGCAAAGTATTATTTGAATGCAAAAAGGATATTAGATTCAAAAAAAGGGAGAGAAATAGATTGCCAGATTTTATCTAGTTTTACAGGTAAGCAAAGAGAGCGGGCTGAAAAGGTCTGCCCTTATTTAACGAAAAATGAACCAAGAATGAAGGATGCTGTTTTAAACGGTATTAAAAGTAATAATAGGGAACGAGTTACTTTCATTTCTCTTTCCCTAGTCTTTTTAACAGCATTTTTAATTCTATTTGTAGGTTTTGGTAATTTCAATTTTTCATCCGCGCAGCTTCGTAAACTCAAGCTTGAAAAACTTAGGCAGTTGCGGCAGGAGCGTTAAAAAATTTTCAGTGTAACTTAGCGCGCTGCACATTAGATTAACTAATTTTTTACTAATTTTAGGGTTTTTAATATGACCTTAAAAAAGCGTCTTAACTAGGGTATCGCTAACGCGACATCTGAAAGTTAATAGCAAACAAGGGGTTGGCATCTGCCAGCCCCTTTTTTTTGTCCTGTTGCCTGCCGTTAAGCGGTGTCTGGCCGCTGAAAATGATAAATCGCGGTATTGACCGGCCCGTCATTGAGCACGATCAGGCCATAACGACAGCCAATAAAATCGCCACCCGACTTCTCCGCGACGGCTCTGCTGGCGAGATTATCCTCGGCCACCAGAATCTCAATCACCCGTGTTTCAGGACGTGAAAACCCCAGCGGCAATAAAGTGGCGACGGCACGGGTCGCAATCCCCTGACGCTGAACATCACTACGCACCCAGTAGCCAATCGCACTGGCAGCGCCGGGATGGCGGGCAAAGCGCACGCCTGCGCCTCCCAGCAGCTGATCGTGCTGATCGACAATCGCAAACTCTTCAGCTTCTTCCCGCATCCGTTGCCAGTGGGTAAAGCGAATCCAGCTTTCCGCCTCATGCGGCTGATAGTCGTGATGTGCCCAGGCCATCCAGGGGATCAGGCTGTCCAGCGAGGCGTTCACCGCAGCGGTAAACGCAGCAACATCGCTTAACAGGAAAGGTCGCAGATGCGTCGTGCGTGGTGATGAAGGCATATCATTCCCGGATGCAAACCCTTAATCGTTTCATTTTGCCTGCGCCGGCAAGAAAAACAATAAAAGCATGTGTAAAGATATAATTACACTTTAATCCTGATGTTCTCTTTTGTCTTATATTTTATATATATGATTTTATTGATTAATTTATAGCGCCCTGCGGCGGTTATTGATCTGTGGTAATTAATGTGTACATGCTATCTTGCGCTCTGTACCGGCTGTGATACAGTGACGTCAATCCTCAGCGAGGAGTCCAGAACCGCCAATACGAGATAAAGGATCGCCATCATGCAAAAAGACGCGCTGAACAATGTGCACATCGCCGGTGAACAGGTTTTAATTACACCTGAAGAGCTGAAAGCGAAGTTTCCACTGACGCCGGAACAGCAGGAGCAGGTTGCGGCTTCACGCCAGACCATCTCTGACATCATTGCCGGACGCGATCCGCGTCTGCTGGTGGTATGCGGACCCTGTTCAATTCACGATACCGAAGTCGCACTGGACTATGCGCGTCGTCTGCAAACTCTTTCTGAACAGCTGAGCGATCAGCTCTATATCGTTATGCGCGTCTACTTTGAAAAACCCCGCACCACCGTCGGCTGGAAAGGGCTGATCAACGATCCTTACATGGATAACTCGTTTGATATGGAAGCGGGTCTGCACATCGCTCGTAAGCTGCTGGTGGACCTGGTTGAAATGGGCCTGCCGCTGGCGACAGAAGCGCTCGATCCAAACAGCCCGCAATATCTGGGTGATCTGTTCAGCTGGTCCGCCATTGGCGCACGCACGACCGAATCCCAGACGCACCGCGAAATGGCTTCGGGTCTCTCCATGCCGGTAGGCTTTAAAAATGGCACCGATGGCAGCCTGGGCACGGCGATCAATGCGATGCGCGCCGCGGCAATGCCGCATCGCTTCGTCGGCATCAATCAGGCGGGTCAGGTCTGCCTGCTGCAGACGCAGGGCAACCCGGATGGGCATGTAATCCTGCGTGGTGGTAAAGCGCCGAACTACGGTCCTGAAGATGTCGCACAGTGTGAAAAAGAGATGCAGAAGGCGGGACTGCGTCCTGCCTTAATGATAGATTGCAGCCATGGTAATTCGAACAAAGACTACAGCCGTCAGCCTGGCGTAGCGGAATCCGCTATCGCCCAGATCAAAGACGGGAACCGTTCAATCATTGGTCTGATGCTGGAAAGCCATATCAATGAGGGTAACCAGTCTTCTGAACTGCCACGCAGCGAAATGAAATATGGCGTTTCCGTCACCGATGCGTGCATCAGCTGGGACGTGACCGAAACGTTACTGCGTGAGATGCATCAGGATCTGAAGGGAGTGCTGTCGGCGCGTCTGTCACAAGAGGTATAAGAGGAATGGTGGCTGAACTGACCGCGTTACGCGATCAAATTGATAGTGTTGATAAAGCGCTCCTTGATCTGCTGGCCAGACGTCTGGAGCTGGTCGCTGAGGTAGGGGAAGTTAAAAGCCGTTACGGCCTGCCTATCTATGTGCCTGAACGGGAAGCGTCAATGCTGGCTTCCCGTCGCAAAGAGGCTGAAGCGCTCGGTGTGCCGCCGGATCTGATTGAGGATGTGCTGCGTCGCGTGATGCGCGAATCCTATACCAGCGAGAATGATAAAGGCTTTAAAACCCTGTGCCCGGCACTGCGTCCGGTGGTGATCGTTGGCGGCAAGGGCCAGATGGGCCGACTCTTTGAAAAGATGCTCGGACTGTCAGGCTATACGGTGAAAACGCTGGATAAAGAGGACTGGCCGCAGGCGGAGACCTTGCTCCGTGATGCCGGTATGGTCATCATCAGCGTGCCGATTCACCTGACTGAACAGGTGATTGCACAATTACCCCCTCTGCCAGACGACTGCATTCTGGTCGACCTGGCGTCGGTCAAAAACCGCCCTCTGCAGGCGATGCTGGCCGCCCATAACGGTCCGGTGCTGGGTCTGCATCCGATGTTCGGCCCGGACAGTGGCAGCCTGGCGAAACAGGTGGTGGTCTGGTGTGATGGCCGGCAGCCGGAGGCGTATCAGTGGTTCCTGGAGCAGATTCAGGTCTGGGGTGCGCGCTTGCATCGCATCAGTGCGGTTGAGCACGATCAGAACATGGCGTTTATCCAGGCGCTGCGTCACTTTGCCACCTTTGCTTATGGCCTGCATTTAGCCGAAGAGAACGTCAATCTTGACCAGCTGCTGGCGCTTTCATCACCGATTTACCGGCTGGAGCTGGCAATGGTCGGGCGGTTATTCGCTCAGGACCCGCAGCTTTACGCCGATATCATTATGTCTTCAGAGAGTAATCTGGCGCTGATTAAACGTTACTACCAGCGGTTTGGTGAAGCGATTGCGCTGCTGGAGCAGGGCGACAAACAGGCGTTTATCGCCAGCTTTAATCGCGTAGAGCAGTGGTTTGGGGATCATGCCCGACGCTTCCTCATTGAGAGTCGCAGCCTGCTGCGATCGGCGAACGACAGCCGCCCATAAAGAAAAAGGCATCCTTCCGGATGCCTTTTTTCTATTCGGCAGGTTCAACGGGCACGACATTCTCGCTGGGATAACAGCCCAGCACCTTCAGCGAGCGGGTCATTGTCTGTAATTCCTGCAGCGCCTGCTGCATCCGCTCTGATTGCAGATTGCCCTGCACATCAATGTAGAACATCTCTTCCCACGGATTACCGTGAATCGGGCGGGACTCCAGCTTGCTCATGATCAGGTTGTGCTGACGCAGTACCAGCAGCGCATCGACCAGCGCGCCCGCCTGCTGACCGGTTGCCATGATCAGCGTGGTTTTGGCTGGCACCTGATCTGACACATCGATCGCCTTACGCGCCAGCACGATGAAGCGGGTATGGTTTTGCTGCTGATTGGCCAGATTCCGCTCCAGCACCTGCAACTGATAGAGTTCACCACCGGCTTCACTGCCCAGGGCCGCAACGGCAGGGGAGTTGAGCGCTGCGACCTTTTCCATTGCCGCGGCCGTACTCTCGGTATATTCGATTTTCCAGTGCGGGAAACGGTTAATAAACTGGCTGCACTGCTGGAACGGCTGAGGATGGCTGTAAACCGTCTCTATCTGCTGCAGGTCACTGCTACCCTTCACCAGGACGCAGTGGTCGATAGGCAGCGTCAGTTCACCCACAATGGAGAGGCTGGTCTGCTGCAGCAGGTCATAAACATCATTGATGGAGCCTGAACTGGTGTTCTCAATCGGCATGACGGCGTAATCGGCTGCGCCATTTTCGACCTGTTTGATGATGTCGTGAAACTTCAGGCAGCCACACTCCACCATATTATCGAAGTGGCGCGATGCATAGTTGCGTGCCGCCAGATGGGAGTAAGAGCCTTTGGGTCCAAGGAAGGCGATACGCGCCGCATGGGCATGAGGGTGGTTGAGGTTCTTTTGCAGCAGCGCCTGCTGGGTCAGAACGGAATCTTCAATGACCAGCTGAAACAGACGGGTGATATAATGCGCATCCAGGTGATGGGCCTTACCCAGCACAATCAGATTTTCCAGCAGCGCGCGTTCGCGCTCGACATCCCGAATCGGGCGATGTGTAGCCAGCTTGGCCTGCGCAACTTCCACTGCCAGCAGACGACGCTCAGCCAGCAGCGTCAGAAGTTTTTTATCCACTGCGCTGATCTTATCGCGTAGCGCCAGCAATGGATTGTCGGGATTCATAGGGCTCACCTGTATGCTATCCAAAAAAAAAGCCTCCCGGCTGGGAGGCTTGGTTGTTCGTCTTCGCTTTCATTTTCTCACGACGAATGGCCTCCCGTTCAGGGGAAGGTAAAAAAGAAAGCGAAGAAAAACAGATCATGTTTCATGGAAATGTCCGCAAAAGGAGTAGGGGGAGAGTAACCGTACAGCTTAAAAGCTGTCAATAAAAAACGCGCCCGGAGGCGCGTTAAGAAAATCAGGACGCTTCGTCAGCAGGAATGATGTCTTTCACGCTGGCACTGGCGCGGCGTGCTTCAGACTTGTGCTGTACTTTGTTGAGCTGGCGCTCCAGCTTCGCAATCAGGTCGTTGATCGCGGTATACATATCGTCATGTTTGGCACTGGCCACCAGAGTCCCGTTTGGGGTGTTAATGGTGGCATCGGCCACGAATTCTTTGGGCTCTTTCGACAGAACAATATGCGGATTAATCAGGTCGGTTTGCCATTTTTCGAGCTTGGCGAGACGGTCTTCAACATGGCTTCGGATGGCCGGGGTGATTTCCATTTGCTTACTGGTAATGTTCAGAATCATCGTTCTTACCTCTCTGTCATTTCCGTCTTGGTCTTCTCAGCATAGCGCGAAAAAGCGCTGAATGTGAGATTTCTATCACGGAAAAATGTCACTTTTTGTCAGTTTTGACAATCTGTGAGAAAGGCTCAGAAACGGGCGGAAATACCTTGAAGCGAAACGATAAACCCGGCATTCTTGATGGGTTAGCTCGCTGATTTCAGATCCAGTTATGACTGTTTTGTGAGCAAAAAAAAGCAGCCTTTCTGGCTGCTTTTTTTATGGCTGAAACGCAGCCTGCTGTCAGCTATTGTTAGCCGCGATGATTTTCGCCACTTTATCCGCTTCGGCGTTCAGCTGCAGGTTGCGGTAGGCATTCTCCATCAGTGGCAGTGCGTCGTGTGTCGCCTGCGTATCCGGATAATCGCGCATCATGCCTTCAACCCGGTTAACAACCGCGACATAAGCCTCACGCTTAGTATAGAATTGCGCCACTGAAAGCTCATATTTAGCCAGGCGATCTTTCAGGTAGACCAGACGTTTCTGCGCGTCAGCGGCATACTGACTGTTCGGGTAACTGCGCAGCAGCTGTGAGAAATCACGGAATGCATCACGTGCATGCGTCGGGTCGCGGTCAGAACGATCGATACCGAAGAAGCCCTGCAGTGCTGAATCATCCAGCGCCATGTCCGTCAGACCTTTCATATAGATGACATAGTCGATGTTCGGATGGGTCGGGTTGAGGCGCATAAAGCGCGCAATGGCAGCCTGCGCCAGAGGCAGATCGGCATTTTTATAGTACGCGTAGATTAAATCCAGCTGCACCTGCTGCGAGTAAGGACCGAACGGATAACGATTATCCAGCGCTTCCAGTTGCTTAATCGCAGCTTTAAAGTTACCGTCCTGCAGCTTTTGCTGCGCTGTGGCATAGATTTCAGAAGGCGGGCTGTCCGGTACCGCGTCATTTGAGCCGGAACAACCAACAAGTGCCAGGCTCAGTGTGGCAGCAGCCACCAGATGTTTCATACGCGTCATGACGAAGTGATTATCCTCAAATGTTATGGCGGAAGCTGTCCGTATAGCTCCCGGTAATGACCAGGTACGATAGCACATTATATTAAACGGCATCGCCGTGAAAACCCAACGTTAACGAAGAAGCTGTATATGGCACAACAAGTTCAACTCACCGCAACGGTATCCGAATCACAACTCGGACAACGCTTAGATCAGACTTTGGCGGAATTGTTCCCTGATTATTCACGTTCACGCATAAAAGAGTGGATCCTCGATCGTCGCGTGACGGTAAACGGCGTCATGGTCGATACCCCAAAAGAAAAAGTGTTGGGCGGCGAGCTGGTCGCGATTAACGCTGAGATTGAGGAGGCACAGCGCTGGGAACCGCAAAATCTGCCACTCGACATCGTTTACGAAGATGAAGACATTATTGTCATCAATAAACCCCGCGATTTTGTGGTGCATCCCGGTGCCGGTAATCCGGATGGCACGGTGCTGAATGCATTGCTTCATCACTATCCTGCGATCATGGATGTGCCTCGTGCAGGCATCGTACACCGCCTGGATAAAGACACGACCGGCCTGATGGTCGTGGCGAAAACCGTACCGGCACAGACGCATCTGGTGGAATCACTGCAGCGGCGTGAAATTACCCGCGAATATGAAGCCGTTGCGATAGGTAATATGACCGCGGGCGGCACGGTCGAAGAGCCGATCAGTCGTCACTCCACCAAACGTACGCACATGGCCGTACACCCGATGGGGAAACCGGCGGTCACGCACTACCGCATCATGGAGCATTTCCGTGCGCACACGCGTCTGCGTCTGCGTCTGGAAACCGGGCGTACTCACCAGATCCGCGTTCATATGTCGCACATCAGCCATCCGCTGGTGGGCGATCCGCTCTACGGTGGTCGCCCGCGTCCGCCAAAAGGCGCGTCAGAGGCGTTTATCGCTACGCTACGGGGCTTCGACCGTCAGGCGCTGCACGCTACGATGCTGCGTCTCTACCATCCTATCAGCGGTATTGAAATGGAGTTTCATGCGGCTATCCCGCAGGACATGGTCGATCTGATTGCGGCGTTAAAAGCAGACACCGCAGAATTTAAAGACCAGATGGACTGGTAATGGATCTGATTATTCCTCAATGGCCCGCACCGGCGCGTGTCCGGGCCTGCTCAACCCGCCGCCAGGGCGGAGTCAGTCACTCCCCGTGGGATGCGCTTAACCTGGGCGGGCACGTGGGGGATAATCCCGACGCGGTTGCGCGTAACCGTCAGTTGCTGGTTGATGAGGCGGGGTTGCCTGCGATGCCACAGTGGCTGGATCAGGTGCACGGCACCGGCGTCGTGCGTCTGGCTGAAGGGGGAGAAACGCCATTACGCGCTGACGCCTGCATCACCTCCGCGCCTGGCGTGGTCTGCGCCATTATGACGGCTGACTGTCTGCCGGTGCTGTTCTGTTCGCAGGATGGTGCTGAAGTGGCGGCCGCGCATGCCGGCTGGCGTGGCCTCTGTGCGGGCGTTCTGGAAAATACCCTGGCGCAGTTCCGATCGCCGCCCGATCAGATTCATGCCTGGCTGGGGCCGGCAATCGGCCCTGATGCGTTTGAGGTCGGTACCGAAGTGCGCGACGCCTTTGTGGCTCAGGACCCCTACGCCGGACAGGCTTTTCATCCGTCGGGAGAGCGATTCTACGCCAATATCTGGCTACTGGCGCGCAGGCGACTGCAGGCTGCAGGCGTCCGTACCATCAGCGCCGACAGTCGCTGTACCTTTACACAGCGTGACGATTTCTTCTCTTTCCGCCGCGATGGGATCACCGGGCGTATGGCAACTTTGATCTGGCTGTTATAACCTTACGCGATAAGACGGTCCAGTTAGCGTATTTTTTACTCAAATCTCAGGTCATTAACCTTGAAAATTTGAGGGATGACCTCATTTAATCTCCAGTAGCATTTTGACCTGTAATGGGAGGAATTATGCGTCTGGATCGTCTTACCAACAAATTTCAGCTGGCTCTCGCCGACGCGCAGTCCCTGGCTCTGGGACACGACAACCAATTTATTGAACCTCTGCACCTGATGAGCGCATTGCTCAAACAGGAAGGCGGATCGGTTTCGCCTTTACTGACGTCGGCCGGTGTCGACGTGACACCTTTTCGCGCGCAGGTTGAGCAGGCCATTGACCGCCTGCCGCAGGTTGAAGGCAGCGAAGGGGATGTCCAACCCTCATCTGACCTCGTCCGGGTATTAAACCTGTGCGACAAACTGGCGCAGAAGCGCAACGACAACTTTATTTCATCTGAATTATTTGTTCTGGCTGCCCTGGAATCACGCGGCTCTCTGGCCGATCTGCTCAAAGCGGCAGGTGCCACTCGCGAAAAAATCACCAGTGCGATTGAACAAATGCGGGGAGGAGACAACGTGAACGATCAGGGGGCTGAAGATCAGCGCCAGGCACTGAAGAAATATACCATCGATCTGACCGAGCGCGCCGAGAAGGGCAAACTCGATCCGGTCATCGGCCGTGATGAAGAGATCCGTCGCACCATCCAGGTGTTGCAGCGCCGTACCAAAAATAACCCGGTGCTGATTGGTGAACCCGGCGTGGGTAAAACAGCGATTGTTGAAGGGCTGGCGCAGCGCATTATCAATGGCGAAGTACCTGAAGGTCTGAAAGGCCGGCGGGTTCTGGCGCTGGATATGGGTGCGCTGGTGGCCGGTGCTAAATATCGCGGTGAATTCGAAGAGCGCCTGAAAGGGGTGCTGAGCGATCTGTCGAAGCAGGAAGGTAACGTCATTCTGTTCATCGACGAGTTGCATACGATGGTCGGTGCCGGTAAAGCTGACGGCGCGATGGATGCCGGCAATATGCTTAAACCCGCGCTGGCGCGTGGCGAGCTGCACTGTGTCGGTGCCACTACGCTGGATGAGTACCGGCAGTATATTGAAAAAGATGCTGCGCTGGAGCGCCGTTTCCAGAAAGTCTTTGTGGCGGAACCGAGTGTCGAAGATACCATCGCCATTCTGCGCGGCCTGAAAGAGCGTTATGAACTGCATCATCATGTGCAGATCACTGACCCGGCGATCGTCGCGGCTGCAACGCTCTCTCATCGTTACATTGCGGACCGGCAACTGCCTGACAAGGCGATTGACCTGATCGACGAGGCGGCATCCAGCATTCGTATGCAGATGGACTCGAAGCCGGAGTCACTGGATCGTCTGGAGCGTCGCATCATTCAGCTGAAGCTGGAGCAGCAGGCACTGAAGAAAGAGGCTGATGATGCCAGCATCAAACGCCTTGAGATGCTGGAGAGCGAGCTGAATCAGAAAGAGCGGGAGTATGCCGAGCTTGAAGATGAGTGGAAAACCGAGAAAGCCTCATTATCCGGCACGCAGAACATCAAAGCTGAACTGGAGCAGGCGCGTCTCAATTTAGAGCAGGCCCGTCGTCAGGGCGATCTCGCTCAGATGTCAGAGCTGCAGTACGGTAAAATTCCTGCCCTGGAAAAACAGTTAGCTGCAGCCACCCAGGCGGAAGGCAAAACCATGAAGTTACTGCGTAACCGGGTAACAGATGTGGAGATTGCCGATGTGCTGGCCCGCTGGACCGGTATCCCGGTAGCACGAATGATGGAAGGTGAGCGCGATAAGCTGTTGCGGATGGAGCAGGAGCTGCATGGCCGGGTTATCGGACAGGATGAAGCCGTTGAGGCGGTATCCAATGCGATTCGTCGCAGCCGTGCCGGTCTGTCGGATCCTAACCGTCCTATCGGTTCGTTCCTGTTCCTGGGGCCGACCGGTGTAGGTAAGACCGAGCTGTGTAAATCGCTGGCTAACTTCCTGTTCGACAGTGACGATGCCATGGTGCGTATCGACATGTCCGAATTTATGGAAAAACATTCGGTGTCACGACTGGTGGGTGCCCCTCCGGGTTATGTCGGTTATGAAGAGGGCGGTTATCTGACTGAAGCGGTACGTCGTCGTCCTTACTCCGTCATCCTGCTGGATGAGGTCGAAAAGGCGCATCCTGATGTCTTTAACATTCTGCTGCAGGTGCTGGATGATGGACGCCTGACGGATGGACAGGGCAGAACGGTCGATTTCCGTAACAGCGTGGTGATCATGACCTCTAACCTTGGGTCAGATTTAATTCAGGAGCGGTTCGGCGATCTCGGCTATCCGGAAATGAAAGAGATTGTGATGGGTGTGGTTGGCCAGCACTTCCGTCCTGAATTCGTCAACCGTATTGATGAGGTCGTGGTGTTCCATCCGCTGGCTGAGAAACATATTGCCTCTATTGCTCAGATTCAGCTGCAGCGGCTGTATCATCGTCTGGAGGAGCGCGGCTATCAGTTGCATATCTCCGAGGAGGCTCTGCGGTTGCTGGCGGAGAATGGCTACGATCCGGTCTATGGTGCGCGTCCGCTGAAACGGGCGATACAGCAGCAGATCGAAAACCCGCTGGCACAGCAGATCCTTTCTGGTTCACTGGTGCCGGGCAAAACGATCCAGATGGATGTGGAAAACGATGTGATTACAGCTCATCAGTAATCCTGCGAGATAAAAACGGGCCGCTGGCCCGTTTTTTTATGCCCTTTCACCTGAGTTTTGTTTAATAAGGCAGCTAATTGAGCGCAAAGT
Organism: Pantoea sp. ARC270; assembly: GCF_003236725.1. NCBI lineage: Bacteria > Pseudomonadati > Pseudomonadota > Gammaproteobacteria > Enterobacterales > Erwiniaceae > Pantoea > Pantoea sp. ARC270. The sequence goes on along the minus strand of NZ_PUGA01000037.1, from coordinate 400 downwards.
GAACGGTCGGTAAAAAAGTTGTCATTTGCACTTGCGCTATCTGAACCGCTCCCTATAATGCGCCTCCATCGACACGGCACACCGGCAACGGGAAACGGGTTGAAGGTTCAGGAGACTGAGCCGCCGGAGAAAAACTTCTGAAAAAGAGGTTGACTCTGAAGGAGGAAAGCGTAATATACGCCACCTCGCGACAGGACGCTAACGCACTGTTCGCGCTGCTCTTTAACAATTTATCAGACAATCTGTGTGGGCACTCGCAGGATTGATATCAGCGTCTCCGGACGCACAAAATATCAAAGCCTCACGAGTGAACACATAATGAAATTCATTATGACGTTTTACAGATGAGCACCGCTGAACTCGTTTCAGCAAATCAAACTTTAAATTGAAGAGTTTGATC
>NZ_PUGA01000036.1:0-52187 GCF_003236725.1 Pantoea sp. ARC270 | reverse complement strand
CATAAGGTCCCGGCAGAGGTGCATTTCTATCAGAAAGGCGGGCACGGATTCGGTATCCGCGGTGTGGCAGATTTGCCCCTCGCCAGCTGGCCGATGTTAGTGACCGAGTGGCTCAGGGCAAAGACCTGATCTTAAGCCGCAGGCGGCACGTCTTTGACGTTGCTGTCCGGCGGCGTGGCTTCATTGCTGGCCGCCGGTGCCGCTGACGGTGCCATCACTTTGTCCCAGCTGTTTTGCAGGCTTTTCACGTTGGTTTCCGCTTCGCCTTCCGGCTGGATCAGAACCATCATCAGTTCCTGGGTCAGCTGCTGGCGCAGCTCCTGGTTTAACTGCTCGCGGGTCAGACCCGCCAGGAAGGCCTGCCGCAGCTTCTGATACTGCTCAGGCGCAATATCGACCACGGCGTTCTGCTGGGAGCGCAGCCGCTGACTCATCAGCACATCGGTGTCGGTGCGGGCATAAGTGGTGAACAGCTTATTCAGCTCCAGCAGCTTCTGCGCCATCAGCGCATCAAACTCCTCCTGCGGTAAGCCTTTATCGCGCACATTAGCCAGCTCGCGAGCCACCAGATTCATATTCTGCGCCAGACTGTCGTTGCGTCCATCCAGATTGATCGAGCACTGCGCACGCTGATAGAGCACGCGGCAGTCAAATCCCACCTGTATGCCCTGCGCTTTGCTGTCACTGAGCGCGCGCTGAACGTGCCAGAACAGCGCTTCACGGGCCAGATCGCCCTGCCAGTAACGCTGCAGATTCTGCGAGTCACGAATCGGCTGCCACGGCGTATCCCACACCAGTGACAGGCGATCCTGCGTCATGTTGCTGCTGACCAGATTCACCGGCTCGTGCGGCAGCGGGGAGAGGGTGGGCAGTGGCGCAGGCGTTTCGCGTTTGCCGGTCAGTGCCGAGAAGGTTTTGTTGATCTGCTCAGAGAGGTTGCGGCTGTCGACATTGCCGACCACGTAGAGCGTCATCGCATCCGGGGTGTACCACTGATGATAAAAGTCGTTGAGCTGGGTTAAATCAACCGGGGCGCGTGGCTGCGCCGCAGGATCGTGCGCCAGCAGCGCCGAGCCTTTCAGGCGGTAGCGCCACCAGACATCCTGCGTATCTTTCGGCCAGGTGGCGACCGGATCGGAGGCCGTCAGCGCGGTGCTCACCACCTGTTCGGTAATCGCCATATTGCCCGCCGTGGCCGCCAGCCAGTTCAGCGCTTCTTTCAGCAGCTCAGGGCGGTTGTTCGGCAGGCTCAGATTATATTGGGTGGAATCATAAGAGGCGATGACGGGCGGCAGGGGGCGCTGAGGATCCATCGCCTGCTGCCATAGCGCGCGCTGCTGCTGGGTGTCGAGCGCGGTATTGTGCACCATGGCCAGACGCGACAGCAGATGGCTGAAGCCGGTCTGTTGCGCACTCTCCACCAGTGAGCCGGTGTTGACCACCAGCCGCAGTTCGATGCGGTCACTGGGGCGTTGCGGTGTGGCCAGTAACTGCCAGTTAAATCCGTTATCCAGCTTGCCTTCCTGCCAGGCCGGATCCGGTTGCAGCGTTTCTGCCTGGAGAGCATAGCTGCTTGCTGCCAGCACTAATCCACCAACCAAAAGCCGAATTCTGGTGCCCTGCATGTGAACCCCTACTCAAATAATTCAAATATCGTTATCACTGGCGCGACGTGCCGCTGTTATTAACGAATCGGCTGGCGCCGAATCGCGCTGTTATCCAACAACAACGTGTTTGACCACAGGAAGTTCAGGATGTCGCGCAACGAAGTGAAAAACGTCAAAAAAAACAAGTGGGGTTTATTATGCAAATGCCCGCTGTCAGGGCAAGCGACAGCGGGCATTTGAGGGGATTTAAGTGAAATTCAATGATTAAACTGAAGATTCGGACGCTTTATTCTCTTTATTCCGGCCGGCGAGCGTGTCATTGAGCTGTTTGTGATCCAGCTGGTCGACCCATTTCGCCACTACCACGGTCGCCACACCGTTTCCGATCAGATTAGTCAGCGCACGCGCTTCGGACATAAAGCGGTCGATACCCAGAATCAGCGCCAGACCCGCCACCGGCAGATGGCCGACCGCCGAGAGCGTCGCCGCCAGCACGATGAATCCACTGCCGGTCACCCCTGCCGCGCCCTTCGAGGAGAGCAGCAGTACCACCAGCAGCGTGATCTGATGGAAAATATCCATGTGGGCATTGGTCGCCTGGGCGATAAACACCGCCGCCATGGTCAGATAAATCGAGGTGCCGTCGAGGTTAAAGGAGTAACCGGTGGGGATCACCAGCCCGACCACAGACTTCTTACAGCCCAGCTTCTCCATCTTATCCAGCATGCGCGGCAGCGCCGACTCGGACGAGGAGGTGCCCAGCACAATCAGCAGCTCTTCTTTGATATAGGCGATGAACTTAAAGATGCTGAATCCGGCAAACAGACGCGCAATCAGTCCCAGCACAATCACCACAAACAGCACACAGGTGATATAGAAGCAGACGATCAGCTGGCCGAGCTGCACCAGTGACCCCACGCCATATTTACCGATCGTGAACGCCATCGCGCCGAAGGCCCCTATCGGTGCCAGACGCATGATCATGTTGATGATGCCGAAAATGACTTTCGAGAAGCTCTCAATCACGTTGAAGATCAGCGTGCCGGTGTTACCCAGACGATGCAGGGCAAAACCAAACAGAATGGCAAACAGCAGCACCTGCAGGATGTTGCCGCTGGCAAAGGCGCCAATCACGCTGTTAGGAATGACATCCAGCAGGAATGCGACGATGCCCTGCTGTTCCGCCTGCTGCGCATAGACCGCCACCGCTTTGGCATCCAGGGTGGCGGGATCAACGTTCATTCCTGCGCCTGGCTGCACCACGTTAACCACGATCAGACCAATGATCAGCGCGATGGTACTGACAATTTCAAAATAGAGCAGCGCGACAGCGCCGGTGCGCCCGACGGCTTTCATGCTTTCCATACCGGCGATGCCGGTCACCACGGTACAGAAGATGACCGGGGCGATAATCATCTTGATTAACTTAACAAAGCCATCGCCCAGCGGCTTCATCTGGGTCCCCAGCTCCGGGTAAAAATGGCCTAACAAAACGCCGATGCCAATCGCCATCAGCACCTGGAAATAAAGGCTTTTAAAAAGTGAGGTTTTCATAAACAGGTGTCCACTAACGCCGTGAGGTGATGTTGTCGGATTCGTTATTGTGACTGGCGGGCAACAGAGGTGGCGCCTGACAGTAACCCGAAAATAACACTGTGTTTACGTGATTAATACAGGGCGACAAACCCCCAGGAAATGTCAGGATCGTAATTCTGAACTGAAACGCTTCAGCAAGGGGTTTTGTAACTAAAATTCTCGCAAAATCAATGAATCAGGCAATTATTGCGGCAGTGAGGAGTTTTCTATCCAGGCCTGATTGAATCGGGTCAGAGGCAGCGCTTCCGCGTAGAGGTAGCCCTGCCCGATGTGAATGCCGCGCGCCAGCAGCCAGTCACGCTGCTCCGCGGTTTCCACGCCCTCGGCAATCACCTCAAGGTGGATAATCTCGGCGATCGCCGCCACGATGCAGACCATGGTGTCGTCATCCGGCAGCGCCGCCACAAAGCTGCGATCCATCTTCAGCTTGTTGACCGGCAACGCTTTCAGCTGATGCAGATAGTTGAGATTGGAGTAGCCCATGCCGAAATCATCCAGCGCCACCGCCACCCCGGCCTGCTGCAACAGTCGCAGCATCGCTATCGCCTGTTCTGCATCATCCAGATGCGCCGTCTCGGTCACTTCCAGCACAAAAGTGCCAGGGGCGATGCGGTGACGGGTCAGCAGAGACTGCAGATGGGAGACCACGCCCGTATCGCGCAACTGTACCGCAGAAATATTCACGCTCAGCGGCAGCATCATGCCCTGCCGCTGCCAGCCAGCCAGAATGCGGCACGCCTCTTCAAACACCCAGCGTCCCACTGCGCTAATCACGCCTATCTCTTCGGCGCTGGCGATAAACTCTTCCGTCAGGCCGTAACTGCCATCCGGCTGGCGCATACGCAGCAGCGCTTCCGCGCCCGCCAGTGCCCCGGTGCGCATATCGACCTGCGGTTGGAGGTAGAGAGCAAACTGCTCATCGTGCAGACCCTGCAGAATGTCATGCTCCTGGGTCAGGCGTTTCTGTGCGCGCTCGGTCAGCGCGGCGTCAAAGAAGAGGATCTGATTTTTGCCCTGATGACGGGCCGACATCATCGCCGAGATCGCCCTGTCCAGCAGTTCACTGGCGCTCAGCGGCTGATCGTCGCGCAGCGCCAGACCGATGCTGACGTTAGGGCGCAGCTGCAGCTGGTGCAGGCTGACCGGCTGATTAAGGCGAATCATCAGATTGCGCGCCAGACGCAGGGCGCGGAACGGATTACTGGCGCGCTTCATCAGCAGGACAAAATCGCTGACGCCGGTCTGCGCCAGCAGGGTGTGGTCATCCAGCGTATGGCGGATCTTCTCCACCAGCGTCAGCATCAGCGTGTCGCGCTGCTCATCGCTGAGTATGCCGTTGGCTTCCTGCAGGGTTTCGATGCGGATCACCATCAGACCCAGCGACCGTTCAGGATTGCACATGAACTGTTCGACCAGCGCCAGGAACAGGGTGCGGTTGGGCAGGTCGGTGACCGGGAAGTGGGTGGTCAGCCGGCTCATCTCATCATGAATCGACTCCAGCACCTGCTGATTGCGGTTGTAGCTGCGCACCAGCATGCCGATCTCGTCATCATGATGGCTGTGCGGCAGGGAGAGTTTATGGGTCAGAATCGCCTGCGGCGGCAGCTCCTGCAGCTCGCGCGAGAGATGACGCAGCGGATGCACCACCAGCCGGTTGATGCACCAGCTGATCGCCACGGAGAGGATCAGCGCCAGCAGCAGATAGGTGATGATCATGGTCGAGAGCGTGCTGAGGATAAACTGGTAGACGCGCGTTGAGTTCGCCTGCAGCACCAGATAGGCCAGCGGCTTTGGCATTCTGGTATTTTCTATCGAGTAGAGCGGCAGGGTAATCTGCACCGGCAGCTCAAACAGGCGGGCCACCAGACGCGGCACCGGTTTTTCTGTCTCAAAGTCAGCATGCAGCGCCTGAAACGCATTGGGCAGCACCACATCGGCGCGCGACAGGATACCGGCCGGTTTCAGAGAGTGAAGAATGTGTTCGGCCCGGGGGATATCGGCCCGCAGCACCGCTTCCGACAGCGGCTGACGAACGGTGTGGGCGATATTCTCCATCTGCTGGGCGTAGTCAATCCTGCGCTGCTGCACAAAATGAAACAGTTGGATGACGATAAAAATACTGATGGTGATAACCGCAACCAGCGAAACCGTCGCCATCTGCTTTATCGTAAGTGACCGGCTTACGCGCAAAAAATTCTCTCCTGACGATGAAAAAAGCCCAGATAGCAGACAGTACAATGCCAGCCAGTATATCCCATAAACTGACTTTTTTACCGTCTGAAAAGTCCGGCTTTTTCCCGGTCAGGATTATTTAAAATCCGCGTAAGGGGTCAGCGGCTGTGGCGGCATATCCAGGTCCCCTTCCCAGCCACCGGCAGCATAGCGCACATAAAGCAGACCATGACTCGGGGTGTAATCCTTCGCCTGCTGGATATCCACACCGGCACCGATAAACCAGTTCGACGTCAGCCGTCGCTCAATCACTGCCTGCAGCGTATAGCCGGTACCGCCGCCGGAACTGCTGGCAGAAGAGGGGTTACTGGCAAGGGTATAGCCCGGATTAACCGGATAGCGCTGCTGGGCATGGGTTTGCGAATGGGACCAGGAGACAGAGCCGCCCAGATCAAACGACCAGTTCTCTGTCCGCTGCCGCCAGGTGACCGGCACGGAAAAAGAGAGATACTGCTGCGGGCTGTAGTAGCCGCCCTGGCCGAAGGTGTAATCGCTGAGATCCTTCTGATAGTGCCAGAGCATGCTGTTCAGCCCGACGGTCGCCCGGCGGTTGTCGCTGTTGATGAGCTTATAGTAATAGCCGCCCATCAGGCGCTCGCGGCTGTTATCGGCGACATTTTTGCCGGTGATCTGATGCGCACTGATGTCGCCCCAGACGCCATGCGCGCCGCCCTGATCGTAACTCAGCCCGATGCTGCCGCCGGTGGCCACTACGCCGCCCCAGCTTTTGCCGCCGCTGGCTGCGGGATCGCGCGTCCCGGCATAGGAGAGCAGCGAACTGGCGATCGGCCTGCGTGAGGCCGTCAGTGTGACGCCGAGCTGTTTCACATCGGTTTTCCAGCTCAGGCCGCCGGTCCAGTTCGTGACTTCAAAACCCAGCGGCGTGGTACCGAGGTCAGCGGACCAGGTCGCGTTATGCCAGCCCGCGGCCAGCGCCGTCCCGCTATCGCGCTGGCGGTTGTCACGATTACAGCCGCCAGAATTGGCATCGTCGCAGCTGCCAAACAGGGCGTCGATGCTGCCGTTTCGGGTGGTAAAGGTGCCTGCGGAGACATCGACCCGATCAAGACGGAAAAAGCCCCGGCCATCGGCAAACGGATGTTCCGCCTGCAGCATGGTGGTGTGCGCCGTAAAATCGGAGATGCCGCCGGTGCCGCTGTTGCGTGAATAGTCCTGCTGCACCGTGAGCGTGGTCTGCTGCTGACGGTAGAGATCGGCCGTGTCGCTGCGCAGGCTGCGCTTCAGCCAGTCATCCTGGGGATCGTTGCGGGTTGCGCGGCTGATATTGCCACTGCTCGCGATGCCGCTGGCCGTCATCGCCTGACGATAGTCTGCCAGTGCCTGTTCAGGCTGCTGCTGCGCCCCTTCCAGCCGTGCCACATCACGATAGACCAGCGCTTTATCCTGCGAAGGGGGCAGCGAGGCGGCACGCTGTTTCAGATCGGTCAACAGCGCCGCGGCCCGCGTGGTTTCACCGACCGCCTGCCACGCCAGCGCCGCGCGGCGATCCGCATTCAGCGTGCTCTGCTGCGGCGGCAGCGTCTCCAGCGACTGACGGGCTTCGCCGTTGCGCTGCAGCGCCACCAGCGCCTCAATCCGTCCCAGCGCCGCATCGCGGTTGTCCGCCTGGCGCGACAGCACCTGCTGATACCCCTGCAGCGCCTGCTGCGCGTCCCCCCGCGCCAGCGCCCAGTCCGCCAGGGTCAGATCGCGGCGGCTGGAATCCGGCTGCTGCCGAAGCAGCGCGATTGCGGCAGGCTCATCGCCCGCCTCGCGCAGGGCATCGGCCTCGGCAAAGCGCTGATCCTGCGTCAGGCGGTCAGCCAGCTGGCGCATATCGCTGCTCCATTGTGCTTCCGGCAGACGATGCAGCGTGGCGCTGGCCTCAGCGGCGTTATCGTTGCCCGAGAACCAGAGGGCGGCGGCGTAGAGCGCGGTGCTATCCTGCGGGTGCTGCTGCGCCACGCCGCGCATCACCGCCTCCGCCTGCTGCGCACGACCGCTGTTACGCAGCGCACCCGCCAGCCGGTAGCTGAGCCAGACGTCATCCGGCGTCAGCGCCAGTGCCTGGCGATAGCGATCGGTGGCCTGGGGCCAGCGCCCCTGCTGCGCCAGCGCATCGGCCTCCGCGCGCAGGCTGTCGCTGCGCAGCGTGCGAATCGTGTCGGCCAGAGCGCGCTGCTGGTCGGCGGGCAGCGTATCGATAAATGCCATCTCGCGGGCGGGCGATACCGTCCGGTAAAATCCTGCCAGCCGCCGCACCGCGGTAATATTGGTGCCATCCAGCCGGCGCGCTTTTTGCCAGAGCCGTTCAGCGCCGGGCGCATCGTTGCGCGCCATCGCCACATCACCCAGACCAATCAGGGCGTAGCTGTCACTGCTGTCATAGGTTTGCGCCGCGCGGTAGGCCTTTTCAGCCCCGTCGATATCGTGCTGCGCCAGCGCTTTATCGCCCTGCTCAATCGCCAGCCAGTAACGACTGGTCTGCAGCAGCGACTGCCATTTGCCAATCAGCGTGCTCTGCTGACCCGCCTGAATCGCGCGCTCCAGCCAGCGAATGGCCACCTCACGATGGCCCGCGCGGGCCTGAATCTGCCCCATTGCGCCCATCAGTTCGGCATCCCCGGGATTGCTCTTCAGCGCCCGTTCAAGGGCGCGCATGGCGCTGTCAGCGTTACCGGCATCGACCCGCGCCAGCGCCTGCATCCGGTCACGATAGGCGGGATCGGCCAGCTGGCTCTGCTGCTTCGATAACGCGTCCACACCCTGTTGATGAGGCTCGCCGTCGGTAAATACCGCCAGATAGGCCTTCAGCTGCGCCACGCTGCTGTCGCTGACCGGCTGGTCAGTGATCTGCTGCAGCCAGAGGTCGGCGGCGGCCTCACGCCCGCCGCCGCGCTCCGCCAGCCGCTTCAGCTGTGTAATTGCCTGCTCCGGCTGCTGACGCGCAAAGGCCATGCGGGCGATCTGTAATCCGACCCCGACGTTGCCAGGATAGCGCTGCTCCAGCACCTGAAGCTGTTGCCAGGCCAGATCCTCCTGGCCGGGAAGGCGCGCCACCAGCCGCCAGTACTCCAGGGCAATGTTAGGATCGGGGAAGACGCCGTTAAACAGGGCATCGTAGGCGCTTTTCGCCTCCGCCAGTCGTCCTGAGGTGGCAAGCAGCCGCGCCTGCTGCAGTTGCTGCCGTCCGTCAGACGACATCATGCGCAGGCCGGCGGCAGATTCCCGCGCCGCAGCGGAGTCGGGCGCCAGCCGGTTGAGCTGATCCAGCAGGGTCTGTGCGGTGGTGAGATCGCCCTGATGCAGCGCCAGTCGCAGACGCGCCGCCAGCACCTGGGGATTCTCCGGGTCAATCTTCTCCAGCCGGTAGAGCGACTGCTGCACCAGCTCATACTTGTTGGTCGATTCGCCGATGCGCACCTGGGTCAGCAGCCAGTCAACCGGTGAAACCTGCGGACCGGCGACAGGCGCAGCCTGCCCCGGCAGCGCACCCAGCAGGCCGATCAGCACACCTGCCCGCAGCAGAAGCGACTTATTCATCTTCATCATCAAGCAGACGGCGGCGCGAGATAAGACGCATCAGACGCCAGACCAGCATGGCAAACAGCACCACGACACCCACCGAGCAGAGCGCCAGCCAGAAAGGATGGGTAGCCAGCGCAGCCCAGAGCCGCTCCCACCAGGGGAGGTGGCCCACATAGTAGGTCTCGCCGACACGCAGACTGTTCACACCCGACTCACGGACAATTGCCGTAGAGCCTGAGATGGCCGCACGTTTGCCGCTGTCAGCCAGCGCCTCATCGAGCAGCTGCCAGCTGCGCGGACTGCCATCGGCGAGCAGCGCAACCACACTGCGCTGATCGTAGAACGGCGACTGGAAACCAATCACGGTCGCCAGCGGACCCCGGGAGCCGATGGCGGTGGTGCTTTCTGCGCTGCGTTCCGCCTCGCTGAGAGTCTGAGCCGGCAGAGATGCCCGTCGCGCCGGGATTTTCAGCCAGCTGGCGGTGGCGTCAACCAGCGCACTGATCCGGCGGTCGTCCTGAAGATCTTTGGGGATGTCGCCGATCAGCAGCAGATCCGCGTCCTGCTTCTGCGCCGTGCGCCAGTCGTCGGTAAGCTGCACGCGCAGCGCCGGATACCCGGTCTGCGCGCCGATATTGCCCACCGCATTCAGCAGGGTAGCGACCTGCTGCGCATCCGGATCCGGCTGAACCAGCACCAGCGTCTGGGAGAGATCGGCGTAGCGGCTGAACGGGAAGCCGGCATTCGCCCAGGTCTGCAGCGACGGCATTTCGATGTAGTGGCGATATCCGGAGAAGTCGATGCTGGAGTTGTCGTCCACCACCACATGATTGCTCACCGGGGTGACGGTTTCGCAGCGTCCGTCCGCCGTGCCGCCCATAAAGGTCGTGGCATAGTCGAAATCGAAACGCAGCTGATTCATCACGCCCAGACGGAGCGCCGGGATTTTCAGCTCATGACTCTTGTCTGTCGTTCCCTGCAGCAGGGGAAGGTGCAGCAGCTGCTGTCCGGCCGTGTTTTTTGGCTGCAGCGGGTAGTCCTGAATGAACTGATTGTTCAGGTTGACCGCCAGCCTGGAGCCGTCCGGCTGGGTGGGCGAGGTGTAACGATAGTTCAGATCCATATCGATACCGCGCGCCCGCACCAGGAAGAGATCGGGTGGCAGATTCAGCGTCAGGCTGATCGGATTAGGCTGCAGACCGTCAGACTGCAACTGATTTTCATATTGCGTCAGCTCGGCAAAGGTCGTGCGGCGATCGGTGCGTACCCAGTTTGGCGCATCATAAGGCTGGCGCGGGGCCAGCAGCGTGACGCGGTCAATGGTGGAGGTATCGCCCCGCAGCAGTAACTCGCCCTGCGCAATGCCCTGCACGGCCGTCAGCAGGTCGTCGTCGTTGCGGCCCAGAATCAGCAGCATTTTCTCATAGGGATTGTCAGGCTGACTGACGATCTCTACGGTCGGTTTGCTCACCGGCGGCAGATCTTTCAGGAATGCCGGGCGCGCATCGTTGGTGGCAAACACCACCGCGTGCTGTTGCTGCGGCAGCTGGTTGTAGAGGACCGGGAAGCGCTGGCCGCGCCAGGCGGCTTTGCTGCCAAACCAGGAGGCGAGGATGGCGGCAGCCCGCTGCTGCGCGACATCGGGCTGGGCGGCAAACACCATCGGCAGGGTCAGCGGCCGCGTGTCGCGCGCATCAAAAAAAGGCTCCGGGAAGTGTGACAGGTCATTTTTCAGCGGCAGCTTTTGCAGCGACAGATCCAGGCTGCTGGCTTTACCGATATCGAGCCAGATGGTGCTGTTGGCCGGGTTTTCACAGATGTTGGCGTAGTGACCGACCAGCTCAAAGCGGACGCGGTTAAAATCGGCGATAAACCGGGGGTCCAGCGCCAGCTGCGTCTGATTCTCTTTGCCGATCTGCTCCGGCGTCAGGGTAATCAGGCTCACCAGCTCATCGTTGAGATAGATCTTCAGCTGCGACAGGGTCGGCAGCAGCGCAGGCGATGGCCGATAGCTGAGGTTCAGCATAGCACTCGTGACGACTTCGTCGCTGCGCACCCCAAACTCAATCTGCCCGGTGGTGCGCGTTCCGCGCAGCGTCATGCTGCCTGGCGGCGGTGCCAGCTTAGCAAAGCTCAGCTGGCTGTTTCGCAGCGGCGCAGCCGACGGCTGCGGCACGGCCTGCTGCGCCGTCTCTCCGGCCGCGCTGACCGGTGCATTTTCCTCTGCTGCAGCGCAGCTTAATGTTGCGGAACCCAGCAACAGCGCAGCGACCCACCTGTTTATTCTCGTTGTCGTCATATCATCAACTCAATGCAGATTTTTTGAGGCGGGCACGCGTCCGATGCCTTGCGGCAACAGCGAAGCCAGCCAGCTTACCCCAGCGGTAAGCAGGTTAAACAACCGACGTAACTGCGGCGGACCATATTCCGCCAGGCGCAGATAACCTTTGAAGCCGAGGATCATGATATCGGTGAGGCTCTGCACCGGTTTATCTTCCGGGAAACCGTCCTGCCACAACGCCCAGGTATCGGCACGGGCGAAGGTACACTGGATAAAATCGATGTGCTGCCGGGTGGTCAGGGACTCAAGGCGAACGCCCGCCCGACGGCCAAAGACGCGCTGCACCGTGCAGGGGAAGCTGAACTCCTGCTGACCGCGACGCAGCAGCAGCCAGACCTTTTCATCCTCCCGCAACGCATCCGGCTCGCGCAGCTCCAGACCCACCCCGCCATCGGAGTAGTCCCGCAGCGTACAGGGCAGCATGTGGCCGTTTTCGCGCGCAATGGCGGCAGGCATCGCAATCTCCACGCGATGGGCCTCACGGATCTGCCGGGCTTCAACCGAGACCGCTACCGCGCCCCCCAGAATCACCATGTTGTAGATGACCCACACCAAACTGACCCAAACCGTTAACACCTCGTTGGCCGGGCCGTGCTGCATGCGCCAGAACGCCATCCCTACCCCCGCCAGGTTAAGCAACACCAGCAGCATATAAGGCCGGGTGATGACCCAGTCCAGATGCCGCTTCTCCACCAGCCCGCCTTTGGCGGTGACGTTAAACTTGCCTTTGTGGGGATTGATCAGCGCAACGGTCGTGGGCAGGGCGATATACCACGCCAGCACCGTTTCGTAGACTTCACTCCAGAACGAGTGCCGCCAGCGCCCCTGAATACGCGAGTTGGTCAGGCTGGTGTGCAGCATGTGGGGCAGCACATAGACCGCGATCGCCAGCGCGGGCGCGTAGATGATGTAGGCGTGGCAGAGCAGAAACGCCAGCGGAGCCAGCAGGAAGATCAGCCGCGGAATGCCGGAGAGAAAGTGCAGCATGGCGTTGGCATAACAGAGTCGCTGCACCCACTTAAGCCCTTTACCGAACAGAGGGTTATCCAGACGGAAGATCTGCACCATGCCACGTGCCCAGCGGATTCGCTGTCCGATATGCGCCGACAGGCTCTCGGTCGCCAGTCCGGCGGCCTGAGGAATACGGATATAGGCCGAGGTGTAACCCAGCCGGTGCAGGCGCAGCGAGGTATGCGCATCTTCCGTTACGGTTTCGACCGCGATGCCGCCAATCTCCTCCAGCGCGGTGCGGCGCAGAATGGCGCAGGAGCCGCAGAAGAAGGTCGCATCCCAGGTATCGTTGCCATCCTGAACCAGGCCGTAAAAGAGTGATCCCTCATTCGGCGTGCGGCGAAAACGGCCCAGATTGCGCTCAAACGGATCGGGCGAAAAGAAGTGGTGCGGCGTCTGCAGCATGGCCAGCCGGGGATCTTTGATAAACCAGCCCATGGTCATCTGCAAAAAGGCGCGCGTCGGCACATGGTCGCAGTCAAAGATCGACACGAAGTCGCTGCGGCAGTGCTTTTTCAGCGCATGGTTGATGTTGCCCGCTTTGGCGTGTTCATTTGAGGGACGCACCACATAGTTAACGCCAATGCTGGCGGCGAATGCGCGAAATTCGGGCCGGTTGCCATCATCCAGCAGATAGATGTTAAGCCGATCTTTCGGCCAGTCGATACCCAGCGCGGCGTAAAGCGTCGGCCTGACCACGCTCAGCGGTTCGTTATAGGTCGGAACCAGCAGATCCACCGACGGCCACAGCGCACGATCGGCAGGCATCGAAACCGGCTGACGGTTGAGCGGCCATAGCGTCTGGAAATAGCCCAGCACCAGCACCACCCAGGCATAGGTTTCGGCGGCGATCAGCAGCAGACCCAGCACCAAACTGAGCGGGTCATCCCAGTTGAGTGTCGAGGTGTAACGCCACCAGAGATAGCGGCAGGATACGGTCAGCGACAGGACGATCAGCATCATGGTCGGTAAGCGGCCCGGCACGCGCCGCACCACCATCGCCAGACTCCAGAGCAGCAACACAAAGATAAACTGCGTCAGCAGGTCAAAGGGCTGGCTGATACAGAGCAGCGCCAGTACCGACGCGATCACGCCCATCCCGGCCAGGAGGGCGTAACGCAGCAGGGGCGGCAGTCTCTTCAGCCGTTTTTCCGCCCGCGCGCCCAGCCCCTGCGCCTCTGCCTGCCTGCCACGCCTGTCGAGCCAGCGATAGACCCGCTGCCGCCAGCCAGCCAGCGTGGCGAAGCCGTTCACGCGGCGGCGGCCATCACCCGGCAGGATAAACACCAGCCAGAGCGTCTGGATCAGATAGCGCACAGGATCAAGCGGCTGCGGGCGTTCGGGCGAAATATGCGGATAGAGGCGGCGGCGCTGCTGAATAATCTGCTGCCAGCCCGGTGCCTCCAGGCGCAACAGCGTCACCGCCAGCCCGCACCAGAAGAGATGCAGCGCGCTGGCGAAGCGGGATGCTCCGTTGTTCCGGGCGGTGCTGTAGCGACGCTGCAACGCCAGCCAGGCGGGTCGGGTCAGCAGCCAGCGCAGCGGGTTCATACGCGATCGCCTTTCAGATGAAGCAGCAGCCAGTTCGCCAGGGTGGTGAGCTCTTCGCTGACCAGCGCGTGGGGCCGGTATTCTCCGACCGGCTGCTTCATCATCAGCGCTTCTGACAGCGCTTCATCCCGGTGGATCAGCAGCGGGATCAGCGGATTCAGCGACGCCATCCAGAGCTGATGCAGATCCTGCTGCAGGCGGCTGTTGGCGTTGAACTGGTTGATCAGAAAACGGGTCGCCGCAGGAAAGCGTTGCTGACTCAGGCGCAAATGGCAGTTCGCATCGGGCGTAATGACGCCGAGCAGGCCATCCAGCTGCGCATAGAGCGCTGCATGCCACGGCGCGCTTTCGGCGGGCAGATCAAAAATTATCCAGCCGTAGCGCCCCCGCAGCGCCGGTAGCGCCGCCAGCAGCGGAGCGGCAATCGTGCTGTCCTGAACCGCCGCGGAGGCGGAGAGCAGACCATAGGGAAGCAGATCCGGCCCCTGCGGATAGCGCCGGGCGCTCTGCAGCCAGTCGCCGCCGTGACACAGCGCCTGCATCCAGCCCTGCTCCGCCTGCACCGGCAGATTAAAATGCATGCCGAGCTGGCTGACCGGCGAGCCGTCAATCAGCAGAACCTGTTCACCCAGTGCCGACAGCGCCCAGCCGAGACCTGCGCAGAGAGAGGAGGTGCCGACACCGCCCCGGATGCCCTGAAGTGCCATCAGCGCCATCAGCGATGCGGCTCCGGCTGTGCGGCAACGGTTTCGGTTAATAATGGCCAGCGCGATACGATCTCTGCCAGCCGTTCTTCGCGGGCAATATCGATATAACGGAACGCGTGCAGAGAAAAGGCGTCACGCAGTGCGCTGATATCATCCTGAGGTCCACCCTCAACGGCGACCGGCGTATAAACATTCGGGTTTGTCATTATTTTTCGCCACGAACAAACAGTGTCGGATTGAGGACAGTGGCCTCTTCGCCTTTTTTCTGAAAAGGGGTTTCCAGAATAAGGACGCTATCAGAAAAGCGTAATTGGCCTGTCGCAGTAATTTTTAATTCGTCAGGTTACAACCTGTGCTGACTATAATAAACTAGCCTGGGCTGGAACAATATCGAATTCATTATGAAAAATTCTTTTTCACTGGGGCTGCGACAGGTTCAGCCTGAAGTCATAACGTTGCAAAATCCCGGTTTTTATTGGGTCACCTGCGCACGTCAGCAGGATATGCGTGCCTTTATTCGACAGGTTATTTCCCAGCAGCATGCCGCCACGCTCATCAGCGCCGGGCTGCCGCCCCGCGAGCTGCTGACGCCCGACCTGACGGGCGGCCCCGACCGTATCCCGCTCTTTTCTCTGCCGGCAAATAAAAAAAGTCTGCTGCAGCTGGAAAGGGATTTATCCCGCACGCTCAGTCATAAAAGTGGGCTGGTGATCTTCAGCAGCAGTGCGGCGCAGTGGGATAAATTAAACGAAGCGGAGTTGCGTGACTGGATAACACGCATGCGCAGAATGTTGCGCAAACGGAATATTACACTTCTCATCGTCACCACCGGTATTACTCTTTTTAATCAGACCAGCTCGCTTCAGCGTTATTATCGTCAGATAGACGGACTGGCTTATTTAACCGTTGAGCAGGATAGCTGGCTGTATCAAATAAGCTGGTGGTATACCGGCGAAAGACTGTTTGCCGATCGCACGCTTCGTCTTGGCTATGAAGATGCGCATTTCTTTGCGTTAAAAGAAACGCAGGAACCGCTGAGCCTGAATGACGAGCAACACTATCTGGCCGATAAAAGCGTGCTTGAAGGCGCGCCGCCGCTTTCCCGCCAGTGGCAGCTGTTTGACGATAATCAGCAGGTCTGGTTGCAGGCGCAGCAGGCCCATGCGGCCACCGTGATCTTCAGCCTGAATCACAGTGAACAGATCGGTGAACTGGCAAAAATGGTGCACAGCCTGCGCCGCGCGCGCGGCAACGGGCTGAAAATTGTGGTGCGTGAGATGGGCGTCAGCCTGCGTTACAGCGATGAGCGCCTGCTGCAGGCCTGCGGCGTGAACACCATTGTGCCCACCACGGCGGCGATGTCGCGCTTTCTCACCATGCTTGAAGGGATTCAGGGGCAGCGGTTCAGTCGTCGCGTGCCCGCCAGCCTGGATGCGCTGATCGCCTCCCTGCAGCCGCTGCATGAAAAAGGTTATCTGCGCCTGGATGCGTTCTGTGAGGCGGTCAGCCAGTTAATCAGCAACACCCTGCTGCCGGAAAATGACAAAGGTCTGCTGGTCGCCCTGCGCCCGGTGCCGCAGCTCACCCCTCAGCAGGTTCTGACACTCTGTAAACCGCGCCGCTTTGGCGATCTGGTCACGGTGCTGGAGGATCGGGTGATTCTGTTCCTCTCCTCCTGCCGCTACAACGACCTGGATAAAGCGCTGAAATTTATCTTTTCACTGCCGCACGATGAGCTGTTTGCCAACCGGATTATCTGGTTTGAGGACAACCAGATCC
Organism: Pantoea sp. ARC270; assembly: GCF_003236725.1. NCBI lineage: Bacteria > Pseudomonadati > Pseudomonadota > Gammaproteobacteria > Enterobacterales > Erwiniaceae > Pantoea > Pantoea sp. ARC270. The sequence goes on along the minus strand of NZ_PUGA01000036.1, from coordinate 35,835 downwards.
TCGCCGAGATCGGCAACATTAAAAAAATGACGCCGATGGCGCTGCAGGTGCTGACGCCGGTTTCCGATTCGGTGCGCCCCGCGGAGATCCCGCCAGTGGCCGCGCCGGAGCGCCCGGTTCCGCAGCCCATTACATTACTGCCGGAGAGAGAGTCCTGATGAACCTGATGGATTGGGTGCAGATTGCGCTGCTGCTGCTGTTCATTTTGCTGATCGCCAGACCCGTGTGGCAGCAGTGGCTGCCGCGCCGCTGGAACGGTCTGCTGAATCGCCTGTTACCTGCACGTGCGCTGAAGTCTGAGGGGCACTGGCAGCGTCAATCTTCAAAAACGGATGCCAACATTAATGAAAAATGATCAACCCGCTGCAGCCCACGCTTCCCGTTTGTGGTCCTGCTGGCGCGGCCTGGGCGGCTGGAATTTCTATTTCTTAGTGAAGTTTGCCCTGCTGTGGTACGGCTATCTTAATTTTCACGCCCTGAGCAATCTGGTGTTTCTCGCCTGGCTCCTCTTCCCGCTGCCGTCGCTGCGCCTGCATCGCCTCCGTCACTGGATCTCCCTCCCCATCGGGATCGGGCTGTTCTGGCATGACACCTGGCTGCCCGGGCTCAGCAGCCTGCTCAGCCAGGGCGACCAGCTGGCGGGCTTCTCCGCCGCTTACCTGCTCGATCTGGCTGACCGTTTTATTAACTGGCAGATGTTAGGTGCGCTGTTTGTGCTGCTGGTTATCTACCTGTTTGTTTCGCCCTGGATCCGCATCACCGTGCTGGTGTCGCTGATGATGATCTGGCTCAACGTGCTGACTATCGCCGGCCCGGCGATGTCGCTGCTGCCCACGCGCGCCGCCACGCCGCAGGTGGTTCTGAATCAGACGCCCGCCGCCGCCAGCCAGCCCGCGGCGGCACCGGAGGGGCTCGATCAGTCGGCTGCCCCCACCAGCGCCAGCCTGACCGCCTGGCTCAGCCGCTTTTATGAGAGTGAACGCAAGCGCGTCACCCACTTCCCTGACAGCCTGCCAGCCGATTCGCAGCCGTTCGACATTCTGGTGATCAATATCTGTTCGCTCGCCTGGTCTGATATGGATGCGTCCCAGCTGCGGAATCATCCGCTGTGGCAGCACTTCGATATCATGCTGACCAACTTCAACTCGGCCACCAGCTACAGCGGCCCGGCGGGGATTCGCCTGCTGCGTGCCAGCTGCGGTCAGACCTCGCACAGTGACCTCTATAAGCCCACCGATTCACGCTGCTATCTGTTCGATAATCTGGCGAAACTGGGCTTTAAAGAGCAGCTGATGATGGATCATACCGGTGTATTCGGTAACTATCTCAAGGAGTTACGCGAGTCAGGCGATATTCAGGCTCCGCTGATGTCCCAGGCGGGTATTGCGCCGGAACTGACCTCGTTCGACGGCTCGCCGGTGCTTAACGATGCCCAGGTGATGCAGCGCTGGCTGGATGATCGCAGCAAGAGCAGCGATGCCCGCAGCGCCACCTTCTACAATCTGATCCCGCTGCACGACGGCACGCGCGACCTGGGCAGCACGAAAACGGCCCCGTGGAAGCCGCGCGCTCAGCTGCTGTTTGACCAGATCGACGCCTTCCTGACGCAGCTGGAGAAATCGGGCCGCCGGGTGATGGTTCTGGTGGTGCCGGAGCATGGTGCCGCGCTGCAGGGCGATAAAATGCAGATGTCCGGCCTGCGCGATATCCCCAGCCCCGACATCACGCACGTGCCGGTGGGAATCAAGTTTGTCGGCATGAAGGCACCGCATCAGGGGCAGCCCCTGAATATCGATGCACCAACCAGCCTGCTGGCTGTCTCAGAGCTTGTCTCGCGCGTGGTCGATGGTCAGGTGTTTAATGCGCCGAATGTGAACATGTCGGTGCTGACGGACAAGCTGCCTCAGACGCCTGTCGTATCGGAGAATGATGGTGCGGTGGTGATGATGTATCAGGGCAAACCCTGGATCCGGCTTAACGGCGGCGACTGGGTCGCCTACCCGCAGTAGCGCAGCGACGGAGGGGTTCAGGCGCGGCGACGCGCCTGAACCGGAATGAACCCGCTGCTATCCGCAACAGGGCGCTGAGCAATCAGCGCTTCTCCTGAAAGGCCTGCCAGGTCAGTAACTGCAGGCTGGCCGAAAAGTAGTTCTGATCCGCCGCCAGCGTATCGCTCAGATAGCCCGTCTCATTCAGCGTCAGGTCACGAACTGCCAGCAGTCCGCCCTCAAGATGGTAAGGGGCCGGGGTATTCGCCAGCACGTCAAACCAAGCTGGCGTCAGCATCCGGCTGTAACCCTGCCAGACGCGCTGAAACGGCACCAGCGCCAGACTGTGCGGGTCATACCACCAGATGTTCAGCGGCACGCGAATGGCGTCGTAGCTGAAGCGGCTGGAATAGCCGACGGCCGGGGCAACCGTACCGTCAGCATTCAGCGCCACCCAGTCCAGCGGCAGGCCGGTTTTCCCAAAGCTCAGCTTACCCAGCAGATCGAAACCGTCATTGATCAGCTTATCCCAGACCTGGAGATGGCTGCGCTCGCCAAACTCATGCCAGGCCTGAAACAGGAAGTAGGAGGGGTTCAGCACCACAAAGCTGCCTTTGTTAAAGCCCTGCGCCCCGGGCAACAGCACGGTGTGCCCGCCAAAATTCGCCACATCCAGCCGGATGATGGCACGCTGGATACGGTCAGAGGCCTGCTGATAGCTCTCAGCCTGCCACTTCTGCGCGGCACGCTGCAGCGCCCAGGCGAGCAACACATCACCATCCGAGGCGTTGTTTTTGTCGGCAACCGGATTGTCACTGCCCGGCACATAGCGCCAGTAGAACAGCTCGGTCTGCGGATTACGCAATTGGGTGCGCGTCCACTGCCACAGCCGATCAAAGGTGGCGCGGTCATCGTTAGCGACCGCCAGCAGCATGCCATACCCCTGACCTTCGGTGTGACTGACATTGTTATTGGCGGTGTCGATGATCCGCCCTTCAGCGGTGACAAAACGGCTTTTAAAAGTGTCCCAGCCGCTGGCACTGGCCTGCGCGCTGCAGGCCAGCAGTAACACTGAGCAGATCCAGCCCAGCCAGAATGGCTTACGTTTCATAGTTGATCCTATTGATATCGATAGTACAGCGTACTGCCTTCACTGCGTTCAGCCGTCACCGGCACCCGGTTGCTGCCGCCCTGCCCCTGCAGCCAGCCCGAAAAAAGACCGGCCAGCACCGCACCAAACGCCGACTGCCACTCAGCCGGTGAAAGGATGTTGTCGCCTGCCGGTATAGCGTGACAGGTAATCTGCAGCGCCGCCTCTTCCGGCTGAAGCTGCACAAATCCCCAGTTAAAGCGCGCCAGCTGCAGATTACACTCGCGCTCCAGATCCTGCACGGTGCGTGCCGCTGGCAACGGATAGCGTGTCGCCAGCGACTCCCCCATGCGGTAGAGGAAGGCTTCCGCCTCCTGCTGACCGGCGTTGGCGATCATCCCCTCAATCAGCACGCTGACCAGGTCAAACCAGCCCGGCTGCCAGGGATGCGAACCGCCCGAATGCTCACTCATTACTTCTCTCCGAACAGATAGCGGACATAGAGCTGCGCACTGCTTTCGTTGTAGTCACCAAAGGTGTCATAGCCCAGCTGGCCGCCAATCGTCACATCTTTATTGAGTTTATAGTCAGCCCCCGCGTGCAGGTTGTAGCCGACGCCGTTTTTACTGCCACCCGAATAGTACGCCTCTTTCACGCTGCCACCGGCGGCAAGCGCCTCCAGCTGCGACTGCAGCCGGGCATCGGCCGGGAAGTACGCACTCTTATCCTGGCTGTAGCTCTGATAACCGGCGGAACCGCCGATGTTCACTTTCAGATCGTTAAACCGGCGAGAGAACTCCACCGGGAAAGAGACCGCCGCATAGTTCTGCGGGCTGAAGTAGCCGCCCTGCCCGTAGCTGAAATAGCTGAGGTTTTTCGAGAAGTCCATCCACGACAGGCTCATCCCCACTTTCAGCTCGCGGTCGTCGCTGTGGAACGGACGAACGTAAGCGCCTGCCGTCGCCTGCAGACTGTTGTTGCTGGCAACATTTTCGCCCAGATAGCTGTAAGCGCCTGCCCCGGCATAGAAGCCCGCATCGCCATTGTCATAGCTTAACAGGGCGTTAGCTCCGTTCTTCGTGACCCGGCCCCAGCGTTTACCGCTGGCCTTATCCTCTGCGCCCACATATGAGAGCAGGCTGTCGGTAATGGCGCGGCGCTCGCCGGTCAGGATCAGCGTCAGGAAGTCGGTCAGCTTCGGTGACCACTGAACGCCGCCCACCAGGGTACTGAGATCCTGCCCCAGCGGCGTACTGCCGAGATCGACCTTGTAACGGTCGCCCTTCAGCGCCAGATTCAGCTCCACGCCCGACGCTGTTTGCGAATCGGTGGTGGCATTCGGCAGATCATTGACCGTAGCACCGCCTGCGGCGACCACATTGCCCTGGCTCAGCGCATTGGTGCCGAAACGACGCCACGCATCGGCCGCGCCGCTGCCCGCCGTGAGCGAGACCGGCGTGGCGGTAAAGTCAAAGCGCGCCTTTTCAAACGGCACGGTAGAGAACGTCAGCGGCGCTTTGGCTTCGGTGAGTTTGCTCAGGCCTGACTCGCCATCACGCCCGCGCACCTGCACCATACCCTGACTCCAGGTGCCGGTTTTCTCCTGCAGCGAATCCATCATGGTGTCGATCTCGTGCAGCGTCTGCGCCTGTCGGGACGCGGTTTCGCTGCCCGCAGCCGGTTCGCCCTGTGCCGTCACCCCGGCAGGCGCTGCCTGCCACGGCAGCACGGTGCCGTAGCTGGACGCGGTGCGTCCTACCGGCGAAGTGTGGCGATTGATAAAGGGGTTATCCGCCAGCGCCAGCCCGCCTATCGTCGGCACGCTGCCGGGCTGCGCGCCCTGCAGGCCGATCAGCTGACCACGCGCGGAACGCAGATAGCCCATCGCCTGCGTATGGTCGCCGTTGGCTTCCGCGACGCGCGCCAGCAGCAGCAGGCGATCGGCCGACGGCGCGGTGCGGTTAAGGCCACGACTCAGCGCACTGGCGCGCTGCACATCGTTCTGCGCCAGCGCCACGTTGATGGCCCCGACACGGGCATCCTGAGTCGGAGTATCCTGGGTCATCAGGTAGTCATACACCACACCGGCATCCCGGTTCATCTTACCGTCCTGGTAAAGACGGGCCATCGCGAACATCAGATCGCGGTTCTGTGGATCCTGCTGCAGGGCACCAATCAGCTTGTCATAGGCCACCGCATACTGCCGCTGCTGCCGCAGGCGATCCACTTCATTAATCAGATAGCCATTGCGAATGCCGGCCAGCTGGGTCGGGGTACTGCGCGCCTGCAGCTCAGGGTTGCTGAGGAAGCGCTGTGCCTCGCTGCCGAGGCCCGCCTGATTCAGCACCGCCATCTGCGCCGCATAGTCGCCCGCATTCCCCTGCACGCCGCGCTGCAGGTTCGCCCGCACCAGCGAGACGGCGCTGGGGAGATCGCCCGCCTGCGCCAGCTTCTGCGCCAGGTTACCGGCATCAACCGGATTCGCGGGCGGATTGACCGTGAGCGCTTTCAGGGTATTGGCAGCGGCGGCCGTGGCCCCCTGCGCCAGATAGCGATCGGCGGTGCTCATCTGCAGGTTGAAATTGACCCGCTGCGCCAGTTCACGCATCGCTGCGGTCTGTGCGCTGGCGGGAATGCGTGACAGTAAGGTGCTGGCCTGCTGCCAGCCGCCGCTTTCGCTGGCGTTGAGTGCGCCGGCATACAGCTCGCTGCTGCTGGCACCGCTGCGCATGACCGGCTGCATCACGTTAGCGGCCAGCAGCGTATCCCCCTGCTGGCGGTAGAGCCGGGCCAGATCGAGCCGCAGCCACCCCTCCGTGGGATAGCGCTGAATAGCCTGTTGCAGCGTCGCCATCGCCGCGGCGCTGTTACCGGCGGCCAGCTGACGCTTCGCCTGCTGGCGCAGCGCATCGGCTTCATTCGCCCGCGGTGCGACGCTCTGGCGTACGCTCTCCGGCAGAGAGCCCAGCAGGCTGCCAGCTTCAGCCGTGCGATTCTGCTGGCGCAGCACGTAGAACAGCCCCTCTTTGGCGCTGCGGTTATCCGCATCGCTTTGCAGGATTTCGCGGTAGATCTGCTCTGCCTGGACGGGCTGATTCGTGCGGCGCAGCACGTCGGCGCGGAACAGCCTGGCGGCCAGCCCTTTTTCGCCCTGCGCCTGCATCAGTGGTTCGCTTAATGTCAGCGCCTGTGCGCTGTCGCCGTTTTTCAGCGCCTGCTGCGCGCTGGCCAGCTGCGCATAGAAGCGTGCATCGTCGGCCTGCTGCTGACGCGACGCACTCTGATCGCCGCCAAGCTGCGCCGCCCGCTGCAGATAATCGGCCGCTTCCTGATAACGTCCGTCACGCTGGGCCACGTAGCCCATGCCCGCCAGCGCATCCGCATCCTGAGGATTGGCACCCAGCACTTTTTCAAAGCTGGCCTGCGCCCCGCCGACATCCCCGCTGTTCAGCGCGCTGAAGCCCGCCCCTTTTTCTGCGCCACCCACATTCTTACGGTAGTAGTCCATGACCGCTGTGTCCTGCGGATGACGCTGCTGCCAGGTCTGATAACGCGCCGCATCGGCGGGCTGCGGGCCGAGCCACAGCAGTGCCTGACGCAGTGAACGGTCAGCATCCTGATTGCCGCTCGCCAGCGCGCTCAGCACTTCAATGCCTTCACGGCGGGTCGACTCCTGATAAGTCAGCGCTTTCCCCAGCGCCAGCTGCGCACCCGTGTCCTGCGGATGCTGCGCCGCAAACTGCCGCAGCGCCTCGACCGCCTGCGGCAGCAGCGTACGGTCGCCGGCCATGGTGAGATAATATTCCGCCGCCACGCTGGCGGGCGGCTCATTGCCGCTGAAGGTGTTGCGCCAGGTCTGTAACGCCGCCGGTATATTGCCGCTGCGCGCCTGCTGACGCGCCAGCGAAAGCTGCGCCTGCGGAATGGTCTGCATCTGGCGCGCATTATCCAGCTCGCTCAGATGGGGATCGCCAGGGGCAACCTGACTCAGGCGGGCGCGATACTGCGCCGCCGCCGCCGTATCGCCGCCCTGCTGGGAATAGAGCGCCAGCAGGTAGAGCGCCTGGGTGTTGCCGGGTTCCACCATCAGCACCTTCTGCAGCGAAGCCTTCGCCAGATCGTCATGCGCCTTCTGGTGCCAGTAAGAAGCCTGGTCGAACAGCGCCTGCAACGCCGGGTTGCTGCTTTCCGCCGCCAGCAGCGGCGAAGAGAAGATCAGCGTGCTGCCCAGCAGCAGCGTATGGCGGATTCCGGCACTTATCAGAGTCTTTTTCATTCTTTTTATCCTTACTTCCTGCCGGAATCACGGTCCTGCTTTGGATGCAGACGCCGCCAGGCATGGCGCTTCAGCATCACCCAGGCCGCACTGCCCACCAGCGCAGAGACCAGCAGCGCCGCCAGTGCCAGCAGCACCGAGTGCTGGTTGGCGTACCACACCACCATCATGTACCAGGGCATCTCGCCGCTGGGGAACTGTGCGCCGACGCGGAAACTGCGAATGCCGTTTTCATCGGTAATGATCGCGGTATCGCCGCGCACGGCGGCGTTGATCTGCGCCGAACTTAAATCGTTGTGCAGTCGCAGCAGCTGGTCGTCGCTGGTTGCGACCGTCATCACCACCAGTCGATCGGGGTTCCACGGCGAGCGATAGCTGAGGAAGCCGCGCCACGCCTCGTTGGAGGAGAAGTAGCGATCGGCATCCAGCTGCTGCCGACTCCAGTCGCCGGTCAGCCAGCCGCGTAATTGTTCCAGCGTATCCGGCTCTTTCACGCCAAAGGTGTTGCCGCTGGCGTCGTACGGTGACGCCGCCAGCATCGCCTGATTAAAGGCGCTGTTGCCGGTGGTGCTGACCGCCAGCAGATCGCTCTGCTGTAAACGTGCCAGATGGGTGCCACCTGCGGGCAGACCAAACATGACCTGATTCTGCGTCAGCGCCACGCCGGTGGCATTCCCGGCGCGCGCCGCCAGATCCAGCAGCGTCGACAGCTCGGCGTTGCTGGGGGTTTCCGGCAGCAGCAGCGTGGTCTGACCGAAGTCGGCCAGGCGCGAGAACGGGAATGAGGCCCCGACAAAGTAAGAGAGGTTCGGCAGCATACTGAAGTGGCGGGTATGGCTCAGATCGATCCACGAGTCCTCTTCAATCCGGCTCTTGATGTTGTTATTCAGCAGCACGCCGCAGGGCGCGTCCGCACGCGGTTTAATATTGAAGTAGAGCGCCAGCTGGTTATCGCCGTAGATCAGATAGGGTTCGAGATTAAGCCGATACTGCTCCTGCCGCGCATCCCCGCCTAAACGGTGCCAGGCGTTCTCCAGCAGACCGACTTTGTTCACCGTCAGGTTGCGCAGGAAGGTGCCGTTAAGCATAACGTTAAGAAACGAATTCTCCTCATCAATCCAGGTTTCCGACGGGAAACGATAGTGCAGATTGACCGGCACCGTGTCGCCATCCCACAGGAAAAGGTCAGGCGCGGCGCGGAAGTTCACGCGCAGGGCGTCGTGCCAGATGCCGCTGCTGGTCAGGCTCTGATCTTTGCGCAGCAGTTCGCTCAGGCGCACCGGGCGGTCCGTGTTGATCCAGCGCGGGGCATCGTAAGGCTTACGGCTGTCAGGGAGCGGCGAAGAGACCGGCAGCTGGCTCTCATCGGTCGCCAGGGGCTGCGTCAGCCGGTTTGCCGCCTGACGCAGCTGATCCGCGTTGTTGCCACTGACCAGCAGCAGTTTGTAGACCGGATTGATGGGGTTATCCACCAGCTGCAGCATCGGGCCGTTGCTGGCCGGGAAGGTCAGCGTGCCGATGCGCTCTCCGGGATGACCAAACAGGATGCCGTTGTTCTCCGGCAGCTCACCGCGCACCACCGGGAAACGAATCCCGCGATAATCACTCTGGATGCCGAGCCAGGATGCCACCAGCGCCGCCGCACTCACCGCATCGGGAGAGAGGTTGCTGGCGAAGCCGATGGTCACGGTGGCGGCGGTCATCCGCTGAGGATCGAGGAACGGTCGCGGGAAATTGCGCAGGCGGGTGCCGATATTCAGCTGCTGCCCCTCAAGGTGCAGGGAGGTCTGCGGCAGGATGGTGACCTGATACTGCTGTGCGCTCTCTTTCTCACACAGCAACTTGTCCGCATCGTTGATTTTAAAACTCAGGTTGTTTTCAGAGACCACCATCGCCGCCGGGATCTCAAGCTCATAGTCGCTGACATCGCTGTCGGTCGCGCCCAGCGGCAGTGTGCCGAGCGGCTGACCGTTCAGCATCAGCTGCAGCGACGTATTCCGCGCTGCCAGTGCGGCTGAGACGCGCAGCGACAGATTGAGCCGCGCATTGGTAATCACCTCATCGCTGGGCAGGGTAAAGGTAATGCCTGACTGCAACTGGCCGCCGGTCAGCGTGATGCCGCGCGTCTGGCCCATCTGCGCCACGGAGAGGGTGCTGCTGATCGGCTGATTGATCGCCGCCATGACCGGTAACGGCACGTCTGCCGCCGGTGCTGTCGCCTGGCCTGGCGCATAGGGCAGCGCGCTGGCGGCCGCTTCCAGCGCCGGGTCCGCACTGCTCAGCCCCTGCGGCAACGGCACCGCTGACAGCGCACTGCTGTCCTGCGTGACGGCTCCGCTGTGCGTCGTCGGGACCGCAGCATCGCCCGTCGCGGCAGGATTCTGCGGAGCGGCTGTCGCCTCAGCGGCAGGAACCGCTGCGGCTGGCGCCTCACCTGACGTGTCACCGGGTGAGGCGGATGGTGGTGCCGCAGAGGGAACCGCTCCGCTGGCGGGGGCCGCACTGTTCACCGGTGCGGCAGAGGGCGCATCGCTGGCGGATGGCTGGGCCGCGCCGGTCGCTGGTGCCACAGAGGGCGCGGCTGATGGCGTTTCGCTGGCCGGAACCTGCGCGGAATCAGTTCCCGGCGTGGCAGACGCTGCGCTGTTCCCGGCTGCCGCAGCTGGCACGGCTGACGGCGTTTCGCGGGCCGGAGCCTGCGCGGAATCGGTTCCCGGCGCGGCTGACGCTGCGCTGTTCCCGGCTGGCGCAGCTGGCGCGGCTGACGGCGTCTCGCTGGCCGGAGCCTGCGCCGAATCGGTTCCCGGCGCGGCTGACGCTGCGCTGTTCCCGGCTGGCGCAGCTGGCGCGGCTGACGGCGTCTCACTGGCCGGAGCCTGCGCCGAATCGGTTCCCGGCGTGGCAGACGCCGTACCCTCTGTGACAGACGGCGTGACCGAAGCCGCCCCGGGCGGCGTCGGGGCTGAACTGTTTAACGGGGTCGCGCCGCTATTGTCCACCGCCGCTGGCGTTTCCGCGCCGGCAGGCGTCAGCCACAATGCCGCCGTCAGTGAACTGGCCAGCAATGTCTGCGTCAGGATCTTCATGCCGCGCCATCCTCTTTTGCCGCCGCGGCAACCGGGTCGACATTTTTACGTTTATCGTGGCGGCCCTTCCAGGTCAGCCAGAACAGCTCAAACACGGTACGGATAATGGTGCCCAGCGAGATCAATGGGTTGTCCTGTTTATACTCCGGCTGAATCCACGCATCGGCACGCGCCAGCACCACGCGCACCAGTTCGCGACGGCGCGCCAGCGGCATCGCTTCAAAGCGCAGACGAATGCTCTCCGCATCGCCGGAAATCTTCGTGACCGGAAGCGTAATCGCCCCTGACTTCAGCAGCAGATCGATCTCTTCGATTTCATCAGACTCGTGACGCCCGTCGGGAGCGTCGAGTTGCGCGCCCCCCATGGAGAGGTTACTGGTCAGCGTGCGCGATGAAATGCCGCTGGCGTAGTGAATAATCGTCGGGATCTGCACCTCAATACGGATGGTTTTACGCACCTGTTTGGTTTCGCGCGCCACGGCAATTGCGGCCATCAGAATGATCAGGCTGAAAATCGCCCAGCCGACGTTCAGGGCAATCACGTAGGGATCGACGCCAAAGTAGTCATGCATCACCGCCCGCACCACGCCAGCCACAATGCCGATGCTCAGCAGCAGCGCCACGATCACGTGCGGACGCACAATATGGAAGTCGAAGAAGCCCTGATCCAGCACGCCGCCTTTATCGGTCACGTTAAATTTGCCATGTTTAGGCGACAGCAGGGTCAGGATGGTCGGGATCACCAGGTGGAAGCACATCACCGTCTCATAAATCTCGCCCCAGAAGGTGTAGCGGAAACGGCCATTCATGCGGGAGTTGACGTAGAGTGACATAACCAGATGCGGCAGCACGTAGGCGAAAATCAGTGACGCCGAGGAGTGAATAATGTTGAGGTTAAACAGCAGGTAAGCCAGCGGCGCGGTCAGGAAGGCGACGCGCGGCAGACCAAACTGAAAATGCAGCATGGCGTTGAGATAGCAGAGACGCTGCTGCCACTTCAGACCCCGGCCAAACAGCGGGTTATCGACGCGGAAAATCTGCGTCATGCCGCGCGCCCAGCGGGTACGCTGAATGATGTGCAGCCCCAGACGTTCTGTGGCCAGACCGGCCGCCAGCGGAATCGACAGAAAGGCCGAACCCCAGCCCAGCCGCTGCATTTTCAGGGCGGTATGCGCATCTTCCGTCACGGTTTCAACGGCAAAACCGCCAATCTCTTCCAGCGCGGAACGGCGGATCACCGCACAGGAGCCGCAGAAGAAGGTGGCGTTCCAGTTGTCGTTGCCCTGCTGCACCGGGCCATAAAACAGTGACCCTTCGTTTGGCATGCTGCGCGCGGCGCGCAGGTTACGCTCGAAGGGATCGGGTGAGTAGAAGTAGTGCGGCGTCTGAAGCAGCGCCAGTTTTGGGTCGTTCAGAAAGGGGCCGACCGTCGCCTGCAGGAAGGTGCGGGTTGCAACGTGGTCGCAGTCGAAAATGCAGATCAGCTCACCTTTGGTGATTTTCATGGCATGGTTAAGGTTACCGGCCTTGGCGTGTCTGTTGTCGTCGCGGGTGATATAGCCCACCCCCACATCGGCCGCGAAGCGGGCAAATTCGCTGCGCTTGCCATCATCCAGCAGGTAGACCCTGAGTTTGTCGCGCGGGTAATCAATACACTGCGCCGCCAGCACGGTGTCGCGCACCACTTCCAGGCTTTCATTGTAGGAGGGGATATAAATATCCACCGTCGGCCACAACCGGGTATCGTCCGGCATCGGAACGATGGTGCGTTTTAAAGGCCAGGTGGTTTGCAGGAAGCCCAGAATTAAAATCAGCCAGACGTAAAGCTCCGCCAGATATAAGCCAATCCCTAAGATAGCCTCGACTTCGGAATTAAAATGCAGCGTCTCTGTCGTCCGCCACCAGATATAACGGCTGGACATTAATGCCGAGAGGATCACCATCACCACGGTAATTTTGCGGCTCTTGCTGAAACCCAATAAAAACATCATGCCGATGCTGATCAGACCAAAAATATACTGTTTCTGGCTGTCCATCGGCGTAGTTATGATCACCGCCGCAACGGGTGCAAGCACCAGCAGCAGCAGGTAAAACCCGATTTTACTCATGATTCACCCTGAGAAGCGCTGTGTAAATCAGCTGTCTGGCGAAACCAGCCGGTTAAAAATGGTGAGTACGGATAGGTGCCTGAACTTCGCCATTGCCTACGGTGATATTGAGAATGCTGCTGACGCGTTTCGCGATCAGTTCAATATCAAATGCCGCGGCGGAAGCGGGGCTGAAATCGTAAACAGACTGCTGAGACGCGTTGGCTTCGCCAACACTTTCATCACGGTGAACCACGCCCAGTAAATTATCCCCCAGCCGCTGCTGCATAAAGGCCGTCACATCGCGATTAATATTGCGGCGGTTATCGCACTGGTTCAGGATAAAATAGTGCCCCTGTTTATTATTAAGCGGTTTACCGATCATCCGGTTCTCTTCTATCTGCGGTAATAGTGAGACCGATGCGGTATCCGCTAACATCACCACTAAATGCATATCGGCCAGCGCCGTCATGGCTTTAAGGGCCGGACCGGGGCCGGGCGGAAAATCAGCCACAATCACCAGGCCGGGATAATTGAGCACCGTGTCGAGACCGCGCTGAATAAAGTGGGGATCTTTCATCAGGTTCTCTTCGAACCGTTCGCGCTGCGGCTCTGTGACGTCGCCATAAGGCAGAACAAAGATATTGCCGCCGGTGGTAAGAATCGACTGACTCCAGTCTGCCTGCTCTTCTGAACGCGCCACAAATCCGCGGCCATCGTGGAGCGGCACGCCAAAATGCAGACGTAATGCGTTCTGCACATCAAAATCGATGGCCAGAACTTTGCTACCGGATCGCGCCAGGCTCCAGGCCAGATTCGCCGCCAGCGTGGTTTTCCCCACGCCCCCCTTCGGCGAGCACACACAAACTAACGGCATAGCGCAATCTTCTCCAGTAACGGTTTCAGTAAGGTTTCTTTCGGCAGGCTGACTTCGCGTGAGCGGAACAGCGCGCCAAACCGTCCCGGCTCAGCATGAGGCGCAGACGGTGCCACCGCGGGCTGAAGTCCGGCCACGCTGGCGGGCCGGACCGGCGCGGCGACAGGTTCCGCGACGATGGCTTTTTGTGGCGGCGGGGGTGGTGGAAATAAGGCCGACGGGCCCCGCTCAGCCGCTGGCGTGGCCGCAGGGACGCTGCTGCCTGCCAGGCTGTCGAGAATCGAACTGCGGGCCGCCGCCGGTTGCGCACTGAGCGCGGCGTAACGGGGCTGTGCCTCTGTCGGCGACGCAGAGAGCGTTGCGGGGCGCGGTGGCTCTGGCGGAGGTGCCGTAAACTCATCACCGCGCAGCGGCTGCGGTTGTGGCAGGTCTATTCGCTGACCGCCACCGAACGGCGTGTGATGCTCCTCCTTCGCCAGCTGACGAAGCAGTGCCCATTTACTCTGTTCCGCCGGTTCCTGCGTCTGGCCAGACATATCTTTAAAGGCGATGTCGAGCGTTTGTGTTTTTTCTTTAAAACGCTGCAAATCATCATAATTCTTCATTTGAGGTGGCCTGCCACAAGGGGGGAATTTTCCTGGAATATACCACATCCTTTTATTCGCAGTCAGGAAAACCTGATTATAAAAAAAGCATATTTAATTAACTTTTTTAATCATACAGATTCGCTAATCTTCAAAATACGCCTTCCATAGCCAACCGGCACTTAAAATTAATAAATTAAACTTAAGTTAAACTGGCTATTCCTGTCTGAATAATGTTTCAGCAGCGAGGGCTCAGACATTGCCTGGTACAGCCAGCCGCACTCATATCAGGATGACACCGCTAAAGGAAGATGCAGCGCTGCTGGCGAATAACAGCGACGGGCTGTGATAAGAGAGGGGGAAAATAAAGCGGGGGGACTGATCGTCAGGCCATGACTCTGCCGGTTCAGGCTGAAAAGGGCTGAGCCCGTGCGATATCAGGAAACGCAGGCCCCCGATGGGGCCTGCCGATCCTTAACTGACCTTTTCTGCCACACCGACCGGCTGATTCTCATCCTGATCCACTGCAAAACAGGCAATCTCCTGTCCGCCGTAGTTTTTCAGCTTCGGTTGCAGCTGCACACAGGTGCCAAAACGACGGTGACAGCGCGCATTAAAGGCGCAGCCCGGCGGCGGATTGAGCGGGCTGGGCAGCTCGCCGGTCAGCTTAATCCGCTCACGCCGATCGTCAGGATTCAGTCGCGGCGTCGCGGAGAGCAGCGCCTGGGTGTAAGGGTGACGCGGATTACTGAAAATCGCCTCTTTGCTGCCCTTCTCAACGCAACGGCCGAGGTACATCACCATCACCTCATCGGCGATGTGCTCCACCACCGACAGATCGTGCGAGATAAAGACGTAGGAGAGCCCCATGTCCTGCTGCAGATCCATCATCAGGTTAAGCACCTGGGCGCGCACCGAGACGTCGAGGGCCGACACCGGCTCATCGGCGATCAGGACGTCCGGATCGAGCATCAGCCCGCGCGCAATCGCAATACGCTGACGCTGTCCGCCAGAGAACATATGCGGATAGCGATCGTAGTGCTCGGTTTTCAGGCCGACTTTCGCCATCATCTCCAGCGTCTTCTCACGGCGTTCCGCTTTAGTCAGCTGAGTATTGATCACCAGCGGCTCTTCCAGAATCTGACTCACCTTTTTACGCGGGTTGAGCGAGCCATAGGGGTTCTGGAACACGATCTGGATTTTCTGACGGCGCAGCTTCTGCGCCTGGGGATCGTGTTTCAGCAGATCCTGACCGTGCCAGTAGAGCTGCCCTTCGGTCGGGGTTTCAATCATCGTCAGCAGACGGCCAAGAGTGGATTTACCACAGCCCGACTCGCCCACGACCGCCAGGGTCTTGCCCCGTTCCAGATTAAAGGAGACGCCATCCAGCGCCTTAACCAGACGCTCCTGACCAAACAGACCCTTCTTCACCGGGTAGTGCTTCTTCAGATCAATCGCCTGCAACAGGAACTGATCTCTGGTTGTTTCATGACTCATACGTTGGTCTCCCGGCATCGTCCAGCGGATAGTGACACTTGGACTGGCGTCCTGGAATGGTGCGCAATTCAGGTTCCACCTGACGACAATGATCGGTCGCATAGGGGCAGCGTGGGTTAAGCAGACAGCCCGTCGGGCGGTCATATTTGCCCGGCACCACGCCAGGCAGCGAGGCCAGACGCGCTTTATCCGCCGCAAACTCCGGCAGCGCGCGCAGCAGCGCCTGCGTGTAAGGATGACGCGGCGCTTTAAAGATATCGCTCGCTTTACCGCTCTCCACCACCTGACCGGCATACATCACGATGATGTGGTGCGCGGCTTCCGCCACTAACGCCAGGTCGTGCGTAATCAGGATCAGCGCCATGTTCTCCTGACGCTGTAACTCCAGCAGCAGTTCGATGATCTGAGCCTGAATGGTCACGTCGAGCGCCGTGGTCGGCTCATCCGCAATCAGCAGCTTAGGCCGGCAGGCGATCGCCATCGCGATCATCACACGCTGGCTCATACCGCCCGACAGCTGGTGAGGATAGACATCAAGCCGCGACGCAGGATCGGGAATTCCCACCTGGGTCAGCAGGTCGATTGCCCGCTGACGCCGGGTGCGTTTATTGCCGCCCTGATGCACCTTGATCGCTTCCATAATCTGGAAACCCACGGTGTAGCAGGGGTTAAGGCTGGTCATCGGGTCCTGAAAGATCATCGCCACTTCTGCGCCAACCAGCTGACGGCGCTCTTTTTCGGAGATGCGCTTCAGATCGCGCTGGTTAAACTCCAGCTTTTCCGCCATCACTTTGCCGGGGAAATCGATCAGCCCCATGATCGCCAGTGAACTCACCGACTTGCCGGAGCCGGACTCGCCGACAATGCCGACCACCTGGCCCTGCTCAACCTGATAACTGATGCGGTCAACCGCACGAAACGGTGCTTTGTCGTCGCCGAAATGCACCGACAGTTTGTCTACATTTAATAACGCCATCTCGGTGCCTCTTTACTGCTTGAGTTTCGGGTCGAGTGCATCACGCAAACCATCGCCCATCAGGTTAAATGCCAGCACGGTAAGCAGGATGACCAATCCAGGGAAGGTCACCACCCACCAGGCACTTTGCGCATACTGCAGCACGTCGGAGAGCATGGTGCCCCACTCCGGCGTTGGCGGTTGCGCACCCATACCGAGAAAGCCCAACGCCGCCATATCCAGGATGGCGTTGGAGAAGCCTAATGACGCCTGCACGATCAGCGGGGCAAGGCAGTTAGGCAGAATATTGACGAACATCTGACGCAGCATACCGGCACCGGCCACGCCGGAGGCGGTGACATAGTCGCGGTTCACCTCCACCAGCACCGCCGCACGGGTGAGACGGATATAGTGCGGCAGGGCGACAAAGGTCAGCGCGATAGAGGCGTTGACGATCGAGGGGCCAAAGATGGCGACCAGCACCAGCGCCAGCAGCAGACTGGGCAGCGCCAGCATGATATCAACGACACGCATGATGATGACGTCGACCAGGCCGCCGAGATAACCGGCCAGCAGGCCGAATATCACGCCGAAAATCAGCGACAGCACCACCACCAGGCAGCCCACCAGCAGCGACAGGCGCGCGCCGTACATCAGGCGCGACAGCACATCGCGGCCCACATCATCGGTGCCCAGAATAAAGTTCCAGCTGCCCCCGTCCTGCCAGACCGGCGGATGCAGCAGCGCATCGCGGAACTGCTCAGCCGGCGCATGCGGAGCCAGCACATCGGCAAAAATGGCGCACAGCAACACGATGATGATGTACACCAGGCCAATTACCGCGCCTTTGTTACGTTTAAAGTAGTGCCAGAATTCCTGAAACGGGGTCATCGGCTTGGGTGCAACGGTAACGCTGCCGGGATCAACAACAGACATGATGCCCCCTTATTTCTTGTGACGTATGCGCGGGTTCACCACGCCATACAGCAGATCAACCAGCAGGTTGACCAGGATAATCAGTACTGCCGTCAGCAGCACACCGCCCTGCACCACCGGATAATCACGGCGCTGCAACGCTTCAATCAGCCAGCGACCCAGACCCGGCCACGAGAAGATGGTTTCGGTCAGAATCGCCCCGGCCAGCAGCGTGCCGACCTGCAGACCGATGACCGTGACCACCGGCAGCATGGCGTTGCGCAGCGCATGCACTACGATCACCCGCATCCGCGTCAGGCCTTTGGCGCGCGCCGTGCGGATGTAATCTTCACCCAGCACTTCCAGCATCGCCGAGCGCGTCATACGCACAATCACCGCCAGCGGAATGGTGCCCAGCACGATGGCCGGTAAAATCATGTGCATGACCGCGTCATGGAAGTCGCCCGGCTCACCCCAGAAGAAGGTGTCGATCAGCATAAAGCCGGTCAGCGGCATGCTGTCATCCAGGAAGACGGTGTCGCCAACCCGCCCGGAAACCGGCGTCAGGTTGAGCTGCACCGAGACCAGCATGATCAGCATGATGCCCCACCAGAAGATCGGCATGGAGTAGCCGGTCAGGGAGATGCCCACGGCGGTGTGATCGAAAATGGAGCCACGCTTCACGGCGGCCAGGACCCCAACCGGGATGCCCACCGCAACGGCAAATATCATGGCGCAGATGCCGAGTTCCAGCGTCGCTTTGAAGCGCGGAACAAACTCATCCCAGACCGGGATGCGGCTCTTGAGTGAAACGCCCAGGTCGCCATGCAGTACGCCGTTGATGTAGTTCAGGTACTGTTTCCACAGCGGCTGATCCAGACCCAGCAGCGTCATTAACTGTGCATGACGTTCAGGAGAAATCCCGCGTTCGCCCGCCATGATCAGCACCGGATCGCCGGGGATCATGTGAACAAAAGCGAAAGTGAGTAATGTAATACCGATGAACGTTGGGATGACAAGGCCCAGACGTCGGAGTATGAACTGCAGCATAATCCGGGTTCTCTCTTCTCCGCGCGACCGTCGCCGCGAGGGTTGTTATTGCTTACATCTGACGATCGGGTAGGTCCGACCGCGACGCAGTCAGACTGCGCCTCTACCGTTTCCAGTAAAACAGGGAGAAAAAGCCGGGGCGACGCAGGGCCGCCCCGGAAAAGGCGACAATTATTCCTGAATGTCTACCTGAGCAAAGTAGTGTCCGCCCAGCGGATCGACTTTGTACCCGGTGACTTTCTTGCTGACCGGTTCGTATACCGTAGAGTGCGCGATCATCAGCGCCGGTGCCTGGTCATGCATCACAACCTGTGCCTGTTTGTAGTACTCGATACGCTTCGCCTGGTCGGCGGTGGCGCGCGCAGGCTGGATCTGATCCTCAAAGGATTTATCACACCAGCGCGAGTAGTTAGAGCCATCTTTCGCGGCTGAACAGCTGAACAGGGTCGCCAGGAAGTTGTCCGGATCTCCATTGTCACCGGTCCAGCCCATCATGACGGTCTGATGCTCACCCGCTTTGGCGCGTTTCAGGTATTCGCCCCACTCGTAGGTGACGATTTTGGCTTTCACGCCAATCTTCGCCCAGTCGCTCTGGATCATTTCCGCCATGCGGCGTGCGTTCGGGTTGTAAGGACGCTGAACCGGCATCGCCCAGAGGTCGATGGAGAAGCCGTCGGCCATGCCCGCTTCTTTCAGCAGCGCTTTAGCTTTCTCAGGATCGTAGGCGTAGTCTTTGACCGCGTCGTTGTAGCCCCACATCGTTGGCGGGATCAGGTTTTTAGCCGGCTGGCCTGCACCCTGATAAACCGCGTCGATAATGGCCTTTTTGTTGACGGCCATAGTCAGTGCCTGACGCACTTTCAGGTTATCCAGCGGTTTTTTCTCAACGTTGTAAGAGAGATAGCCGACATTCAGGCCAGCCTGCTCATACAGGTTGATGTTTTTGTCCTGCTTCATGCGTGCGATGTCAGCCGGGTTCGGATAAGGCATGACCTGGCACTCACCCTTCTGCAGTTTGGCGTAGCGCACTGACGCATCCGGGGTGATGGAGAAGACTAAGCGGTCGATTTTTGGCTTTTCGCCCCAGTAGTTCGGGTTCGCTTTGTAGAGGATGCGCGAATCTTTCTGGTATTGCAGCAGCTGGAACGGACCGGTTCCGACCGGGTTCAGGTCGACGTTTTGCGGCGTGCCGGCTTTCAGCATGTTGTCCGCATACTCTTTGGACAGGATAGAGGCGAAGTCCATGCCGAGGTCGGCGAGGAACGGCGATTCAGGGCGGGTCAGCACGAAGCGTACGGTGTTGTCGTCCACCTTCTCGATTTTGCTGATCAGCTTCGGCATATCCATGCCTTCGAAATATTCATAGCTGCCGCCGGAGACGCCGTGATAGGCGTTGTTTTTATCCAGCTGGCGCTCAAAGGTGAACACCACATCATCCGCGTTGAAGTCACGCGTAGGTTTGAAATCTTTGGTCGTCTGCCACTTCACACCCTTGCGCAGGTGGAAGGTGTAAGTTTTGCCATCGTCGCTGACGTCCCACTTCTCTGCCAGCGCAGGATGCAGTTCGGTCGTGCCGACAGTGAACTCAACCAGTCGGTTGTAGATCTGACGTGAGCTGGCATCGTAGGTGGTGCCCGAAGTGAATAACTGCGGGTTAAAGCCTTCCGGAGAACCTTCAGAACAGTAGACCAGGGTTTTTGCCTGAACACCGGCGGCGACAGTCATAGCAATCAGGCTCAGACCGACCTTCAGCATCCCGGATTTAGCCAGGGAGTTGATCATGCTTTTGCTCCATTGTGATGTGATGTTGTGTGTATTGCCTGACCTCTGGTTTTTTTATGCGGTTCAGGCGTACCACCGAACAGGTGGTTAAATCGCGCTACGTTTTTTTTGTTTTTCCGAAGCGGGTTGGGCATTCAGAAAATTCCGTAACTGCGGCTTATTGACGCATCAATTTGTCAACAGTTGCAAAGAACGTCAATACAAGGGTTACTTATTTACACAGAGTGTGAGGAATAGCATGCAACGGTAATAAATACCGTTTCCGCACAAAAGCCATACAATGCACAGTGCTGCAGCCCCGATATCCGTGCATTGTGCTGGATGCCAGCTTTATCGCTAGTGATTCTCACCGCTAAAAAACTTAAAACTTTTACCGGCAAATGTTGAATAACTGAACGATTCACCGTGCGTTATGACGTTCATCCAGCGGAATATGCTGGTTTTGATGTATAAGAAATCAGCATGTTGCTGCTTTCGGTCATAAGAAGAACGTGTCGCGAATTATGGTGGCATCTCTGATGTGGCAAGGCCTGCGAGCAGGAAAACGGCGATAATAACGGCTGGTAAGCATCTGGCGCGGCGAATGCCTTTTTCTGGAACTTTCTGGAAGAGGACAGATAAAACGTGAAGCTGTGAAGGACAGGGTGAGCCGGTTCGCTGTGAGAGCGCGTCTGGTTAGTAGGGGAGATTGGGCTTGCTAAGGATTTATCTGCAGCGGCCTTCGTGAAACAGAATGCGACTGCAGGACGTGAAGCGAAGGGAGCATACGCCTGTAGCAAAGCATAGCGGGCCAGGGATGGCCCGCGCTGAGCCCGCCAGGGATGGCGGGTTTTGCGTCTTTGCGAAAGGCGTATGCTCCCTGAAGCCGGCTCAGCGGGGTGACTGGGCAGATTCGCGAGGGAGATCGAGCCTGCTCAGGAAACCCGGTCAGATCGGAAAGTCGCTTAAACCATCCCTGGACGCTCGGCCCACGCCATCCCTGGCGTGGGACGCTTTCCTCTTCTGACCGGGTTACCTGCGCATTGAGTTAATCTGCGGCTGCTGAAAACACGTATTCTGAAGCCCGCTCAAAAATCACTCTTTGCCTTTCAACAGACGAAAAAAAACCTGTCTTTTCAGACAGGTTTCTTAAAGATGGTCGGCGAGAGAGGATTCGAACCTCCGACCCACTGGTCCCAAACCAGTTGCGCTACCAAGCTGCGCTACTCGCCGATGGGGGCGCATGTTACTGCTACCCCGGATTAGCGTCAACCGCTTTTTAAGCTTTTGCCGCCGATCGCCTGGAAAGCATGCGGTTACCGGAAATCAGCCGCCTGCCCTCCCCTTTCGTACACCATTACAGCGATTTAGCCTGACTTTTCGCCGGTGCCTGGCACCAGTTATTGGCCGGGTTAATGCCGCCATCTGGCGAGGTATACCCCAGACAACCCAGGATGGTATCGAACAGCTCAACGTGACGATGGGTTCGCCCCACACGCTGCTGCGCCTGCAGACGCTCAAAATTACTGCGGTTCTGGCTGTCTTCCAGATACTTATCAGATGCCCAGACCATCATCGGCACGCGGAACTGCTCAGGCGGCGCCATCTCACGCGGCGTGCCGTGCAGATGCATATTCTCGCTGATCGACTCCCCGTGGTCGGCGGCATAGAAGACAATCGCCTTCTTATCACGCAGCTGATCCAGCACGCTGTCCAGCATGCTATCCACATAAAGCACCGAGTTATCGTAAGCGTTGATCAACTGCGCTTTGCTGCAGGTCTCATCCACCCCCATACACTCCGGCTGATACTTCGCGAAGCTGCGCGGGTAACGCTGTGAATAGAGATAATGCGACCCTTTGGTATGCAGGATCACCAGATGCTTGCCCTTCGGGAAACGATCCAGCGACGCCTTCATCTCAGGCACCAGCAGCATATCATCCACGGCTTTGCCCTGATTGCGCTTCTCGGAACCGATCTGCTCACGGAAGGCAAAGTTATTGGCATTAACGTTGTCGTAGAACCAGACTTCGCTTTGCATCGCAAACAGCTCAGAGGTGAAGCCCAGCTCTTTCATCACCGCAAACACATTCTGCTCTTTCAGCGTACGGCCCGGATTATTCATCGTGCCGCCTTCGCGCACGAACATGCAGCGCAGCGACAGCTTGGTTGCGGTATCACAGGATTCACCCCGGAACGCGACCAGATTTTTCTCTTTCGACAGTTTAGGCGTGGTGTCACGCTCATAACCCAGCATACCCATGTGATCCCAGCGCGTGGTCTCACCAATCACAAACACCACATAGGTATCATCCAGCCCGGCAGGCGCGACGTAGGTAAACTTCTTCGCCGGATCCAGCAGCTCCTCGCTTTGCAGCGACTCATCCATGCGGGTCCAGGCAAACAGTCCGACCGCCGCCAGCCAGTTGGAAGGAAGATAGGAGTGCGCGACCACGCCGCCGTAGCTCGGCAGATCGATGTTCGTGATCTCTTCATTATGCTTCTGCAGCTTGTCGAAATAACGGATTGGCAGCCAGACCAGCGCCACGCAGAGCAGCATAATCAGGGTCGGTTTCAGCCGCTGTCCCGGCGTACGCAGCTGCTCATTCAGCGTCATGCTCAGCCGGTTGCGCCAGATCATCAGCAACGGTAACGCACTGACCAGCACCATCCACAGAACGAAGTGGTAGCCGATCACCTCTTTAGAGAGATCGGTGTCGGTGGTCATCACCGACGCCACAATGCCGTAGCCAATCACCACGTTGAAAAACGCCATGTAATAGGCGGCGGCAACAGAAATCAGCACAATCAGCGTGGCGAGCACGCGATAAAACCACTTGCCTCCCAGCGACAGCAGGCGCATCAGGAAGAATGTCAGCAGCACGATCGCCACGACCTCGGTGACCGCCGTCAGCCAGTTCGTGACTGTAGATTGCTTCAGAAAACCGTCAAAACGACGATAGAAAATCGGTAAATTCAGCAAGATACCGAGATAGAGCGCCAGCAATAGCGATAACTTTTGCTGCGTTAGCGTTTTAATGTAATTCATGAAAAAGGGGGTTTCTCCGGTGTGAAGCGCCTGACAAATCTTTAATGTGACTGCCGAATCGCGGCAGAGTTCGCTGAATAAGCGGGCCGGACAAGATGAAGGAAAATTCTGAACGGGTTTATGGGCTATAACGCGAGGTGGCCCAGTAAAACATGGCTGCGTTTGATAGACCAGAAAATAATCTTTGTCGACCTGATTAGCACATTTTTTGTACAAGACAGATCGTGGCGGGCAAACAGAGGGTGGCAGAGCGGAATCGGGGATGGAAAAAAAGAGGGGCCTGAGAGCCTCAGGCCCGCTGTTCGCTTAGCGAATGATATTCAGCGTCACGTCAATGTTGTTGCGGGTCGCGTTTGAGTAAGGACAAACGATATGCGCCGCATCAACCAGCTTCTGCGCTTCTGCTTCATCCATGCCTGGCAGATGGATGTTCAGGGTCGCTTCGATACCAAAGCCGTTGGGAATAGGACCGATACCAACTTCACCTTCGATCCAGGCATCTTTTGGCATGGCGATCTTGTCACGGCCCGCCACAAACTTCATCGCACCGATGAAGCAGGCAGAGTAGCCCGCAGCAAACAGCTGCTCAGGGTTAGTCGCTTCGCCGCCTGCACCGCCCATCTCTTTCGGGACACCCAGTTTCACGTCCAGTACACCGTCAGAAGAGGTTGCACGACCATCACGACCACCGGTTGCTTTGGCTTTGGCGCGGTAAACCACTTGTTCTAAAGACATGACATTTCTCCGTTACGCTATTTAATCGCCCGCTACTTATTTGTGCGGTATCAGGCGATGAGGTTTAACGGGTGCCACGCACCCGTCAGCAATTCTTATCGGGACTGGTTCAGGTTATCCCGCAGCCCATCCAGCTCTGTTTTCAGCGCCAGCAGGGTCTCATCGTCACAGGCTGTGGCGCATTTCACCGCTTCAGGAATAGAGGCGGCTTTAATACGCAGCGCCTCGCCCGCTTCGGTGAGCGTCACAGCAACCTGACGCTCGTCCTGACGGGTACGCTGCCGGTTAATCAGACCTGCGCTCTCCAGTCGTTTCAGCAGGGGCGTCAGGGTGGCGGAGTCTAAAAAGAGCTGCTCGCCGATCTCTGAGACGGTGACATCATCTTTCTGCCACAGCACCAGCATTACCAGATACTGTGGATAGGTGATGTCGAGCTGGCTCAGCAACTGGCGATAGACTTTATTCATCGCCAGGTTGGCAGAGTAAAGCGCAAAGCAGAGCTGCTGATCGACCAACAGTGGCATCGGTTTCACTTTTTTGTCATCTTGATCACTGTTCATGGTGTTTAATATAGGTAGCGCACTAGATAATTGCAAGCAAACTTTTATCAGGGGAACAGGCATGCAGAATTCACTGGAAGAACAGGCGCGTCGTTTCGCCACCGAGGCGCATGCCCGGGCCGGTCAGCGCCGCAAATATACCGACGAGCCTTACATCGTTCATCCGGCGGCGGTCGTGGAGCTGGTGCGCAGCGTCAGCCATGATGATGCCCTGCTGGCAGCCGCCTGGCTGCACGACACCGTGGAAGATACACCGACCACGCCGGGCGATATAGAAGCCCACTTCGGCGCGCGCGTGGCCAGCCTGGTAGAAATGCTGACCGACAGCGCGCCTGCCACGGCCAGAAATCGGGCGGCCCGTAAACTGGCGCACTTTCGCCATACTGCCAGCGCCAGTCCTGAGGCGCAAACCATAAAACTGGCCGATATCATCGACAATACCCGCGCGATTGTGCGCTTCGATCCTGACTTTGCCCGCGTCTATCTGGTGGAAAAGCAGATACAGATTACGCTGCTGAAAAAGGGTGATGCGCAGTTATGGCAGCAGGCTTCCACCATTATAGAGAGTGGGATCGCACAGCTGCGCGAATCACCCTATAACGTCCCGGAAAGCTGGTTCGTGAAGCAGGCCGCCAAATACAGCGAATTACGCGCATAAAAAACCCGCCAGCGGCGGGTTCTTTTCTGAAACAGGCTTAGTCAAGCAACTGCCGTCCCAGATAGGGATTAGCATGTAGCAACTTCATCAGTTTCTGTGCCGTCGCAGAAGGACGGGTGCGCCGGGCTTCCCAGCTTTTCACGGAAGAAACGCTCACGCCCATCACTTTAGCAAACTCATCAACCTGCATGCCGGTCATTTCGCGCAGGCGCTGTGGCTCTGGCTGAGCGGGTTGCTGACGCTGAATCAGTAAGTCGGCGGCGCGATCATCACGTGTCAAAACAATCTGCTCAAGGCTGCTGAGCAATTCAAACATCGGGTCTTTTAATTCCATAGAGAACTCCTTAAAACTCGCTATGAAGCACGTGAAAGTAGAGAGGTAAGAGCCTCAACCTGGGGCTCTGAAACCGGGCCTGTTACAGGCTGGATCCCGCAAGGGTTTGTTTTTGTTATTTTTGAAACCACTACGGGACGCAGCCTGCTGTGCACTGCTTTAAAAGGTGTCAGTTCAATGCAACAAATGCCGGGAGACTAAGTATGGATAGAGACCTGACTATTTGCCGCGCAATTTCTCATTATTTTTTTCACTATCTTTTGCCGGAGTTGTTCCGACGCCTCTAAGACGCTGAGGCAACTGGTTTTTGTGCTCTCATAGCGGACAAAAAAATCAAATGCTGTTTGCTATTTATGCGGGTGCCGTCATGCTTTTCGCGGACATCTTCTCAATTTTGTGAGGCGTTCTGCCTCTTCAGATAGTGAGTGCAAAATATACGCCAATGGTTTACTTCCTGAACACTTATATTCACTGCCTTTATGAAATTAAGAATAGTCCTGGCAATCCCCTGTGCGCGGCCGCGCGGCGGCTCACAGCAGGTTGTGGATGAATCACCTATTCTGCACGGCCAGACATCACCGGATAAAACAGCAGACTCCCTGATGAAACGGTCTCTGCCTTCTGCCGGTGCAGCGCTCCGTCAATGCTGATGCGCCTGCGCGAAAGAAGTGCAGGCGCTATGGCACGCCGATGACGGCCAGACCGGGAGCTGATCTCTATAAGGAAAAGCGATGCGTGAAACAGATTTCAATGTCGGCTATCCCTCTTATCGCGTACCGATGATGGGACGTAACGCCGTCGCCACCTCCCAGCCGCTGGCGGCGCAGGCCGGTCTTCGTATGCTGCAACAGGGAGGTAACGCCGTGGATGCGGCGGTCGCCACGGCCATGGCCTTAACCGTGCTGGAGCCGACCGGAAACGGCATCGGCAGCGATGCCTTTGCCATTGTCTGGGACGGTCACACGCTGCACGGGCTGAACGCGTCCGGCCGTGCGCCCGCCGCCTGGCATCCTGAACGCTTTGCCGCTTCAGACACCATGCCTGAAACCGGCTGGGAGTCCGTCACCGTGCCGGGGGCTGTCTCGGCCTGGGTCACCCTGGCTGAGCGCTTCGGCACACTGCCGCTGACCACCCTGGCGCAGCCAGCAATCGATTATGCGCGCGACGGTTTTCCGGTTTCACCGCTGATTGCTCAGCTCTGGCAGCGCGGCTATGACAAGCTGCGGGATCAGCCTGGCTTCAGCCGCTGCTTTGCGCCGCAGGGCCGCCCGCCGCGCGCGGGTGACATTTTCCGCAACCCGGCGCAGGCCACCACCCTGCAGGCGATCGCTGAGAGCCGGGGAGAGAGTTTTTATCGCGGCGAACTGGCGCAGAAGATGGCAGCCTTTGCCCGCGAGCATGGCGCAGCCCTGACGCTGGAGGATTTGAAAAATCATCGCGCCGACTGGGTCACCCTGCTCTCCCATCCGTTTGCCGGCGGATCGGTTCAGGAGTTGCCGCCTAACGGTCAGGGCATCGCCACCCTGATTGCGCTCGGCATACTGGAGGAGTGGGAGATTCATCGCTACGCGCCCGATTCTCCGCAGTGGCTGCATCTGTCGATTGAGGCGATGAAGCTGGCGCTGGTCGATCTGGAGCGCTATGTCACCGATGAAGATCACCTCGAATTTCCGGCTGACCGCCTGCTGAGCAGAGACTACCTCCGCCAGCGCGCCGCGCTGATTGACCCCGGCCAGGCGGGCGATTTTCGCTTTGGGTCGCCGCAGCAAAGCGGCACCGTTTATGTGGCCACCGGCGATGCCAGCGGCATGATGGTTTCATTTATTCAGTCTAACTACATGGGATTTGGCTCCGGGGTGGTGGTGCCTGACACGGGTATCAGCCTGCAGAACCGGGGTGCCGGGTTTTCACTCGACCCCTCTCATCCCAACCTTGTGGCGGGGGGTAAGCGCCCCTTCCATACCATCATTCCGGCCTTTGCGCGGGATGAGCAGGGCCAGCCGCTGATGGCGTTTGGCGTAATGGGCGGCCCGATGCAGGCGCAGGGGCATGTCCAGCTGGCGCTGCGCATCATGCTTCACCGGCAAAATCCTCAGGCGGCGATTGATGCGCCGCGCTGGCGGGTGGTGCAGGGACGCGAGGTAGTGTTTGAGTCAACGATCGATCGCAACACCCTGAGCACCCTGCGCCGCATGGGACACAACGTGGTGCTGGAAGATCCGCTGAGCAATTACAATTTTGGCGGTGCGCAGGCAATCGTGCGCGATCCTCAGGGCTTCTACATTGCGGCCAGCGAGAGCCGCAAAGATGGTCAGGCGGTGGTGTTCTGAAGCGAGGTTCAGCCTGCTCAGCATCACTGAGGGCGTGCTGCCCGGCACGCCCCGACGCCCCGGCGCGGAGATGCGACGGCGCGGGTTGCAGAAAGTCTCTGTTTCACGTGTGGTTTCACATTGTGCCGTGACCAGGGATTGTTCTATTCTTTAGGCCATTCTTACCTGGATATCAGACAGTATCACCGACAGGAGTTGAACCCATGGCTTCAGGACTTACCCGCATCCTGGCACGCAGCGGCATGATGATCGCTGGCGTGCTGATCGTGCTGCAACTCACCGCGTGCGGTGATAAAGAAGGCGAGCAGCGCAAAGCATTTATCGATTTCCTCCAGAATACCGTTATGCGCAGCGGCGAGCATCTGCCCAGCCTGAGCGAAAATCAGAAGCAGAGTTTTGGCAACTTCGCCAGCGACTACGCCATCCTGTATGGCTTCTCGCAGCAGGCGAATAAAGCCGTTGAGCAGGGGATGCGCCCGGTGGTCGATGAGCTGTCTGCCATTCGCGTGCCGCAGGATTACCTCAGCCGTCGTGACTCACTCCGCCAGGCCACCAGCGCCCTGGTGATCGTCACGCAGCAGATTGAGAGCGCCAAAATGCAGGCGGACAGCAGCAAAGCGACCCTGAAGCAGCAGGATGATCTGAAAAAAGTCTACGACAGCGCCTACAACAAAGTGGTGACGGTGCCTGCCAATCAGCTGATCCCGCTGTTGCCTCAGCTTCAGGCGCTGAGTCAGGGCGCGGTCCAGGCCGGCGACTTCCTGCAATCGCAGGGAACCCGCGTCAGCTTCAATGATGGCGGTGTGCAGTTCCCGACCCAGGAGCAGGCTTCGCAATACAATGCGCTGATGAGCACCGTGTCAGCCAATGCACAGGCTCTGCCTCAGGCTCAGGCCGCCGTTCAGGCGGGTCTGCAGTAACGCTTTTTACGGGCAGGCACCGATCGCCTGCCCCTCTCCCTGCCCCTTTTTTTCCCCGCCTCTTCTGCCCCTGAATCCCCCGCTGACTAAAGTGTGATCTGGCGCATTTTCGACCAAAAATAGTTTGTGATCTCAGTCACATTTACATAACAAACCCTGCCATCACGAATGTGATATTCATCACAGATAAGCCGGTGCACCGGTCATAATTCAGGCAAAGTCACCGTGCCCGCCTCTGTATTTGTGATCAAAGTCACGCTAATAGCCCCCGTCCCCACCGCAAATGAGTGATGTGGATCACACTTATTTCGGGCCCTACGCAGTGCCAGATTCGCGTGATAGAGTCCGCGTGCATACAGTAATACCACCGGCTCTGGTCGGGGTGGCTAAACAAAAACAAACGCGCTCTCCTATTGCAGCGCGTCTCAATAAGGGGTGGGTTTATGTCCTCATCAGTCAAGGTCAAAGTACAGAGCTTTGGTCGCTTTCTGAGTAATATGGTGATGCCAAACATCGGGGCGTTTATCGCCTGGGGTATCATCACTGCACTGTTTATTCCAACCGGCTGGATCCCTAACGAAACGCTGGCCAAACTGGTCGGCCCGATGATCACCTACCTGCTGCCGCTGCTGATCGGTTTTACCGGCGGGCGTCTGGTGGGCGGCGATCGCGGCGGCGTGGTCGGTGCTATCACCACCATGGGTGTGATCGTGGGTGCCGATATGCCAATGTTCCTCGGCGCGATGATTGCCGGTCCGCTGGGTGGCTGGGCCATCCGCTCGTTTGACCGGGCGATCGACGGCAAAATCAAAAGCGGCTTCGAGATGCTGGTTAACAACTTCTCGGCCGGTATTATCGGGATGATCCTGGCGCTGCTGGCTTTCCTCGCCATCGGCCCGCTGGTGGAAGGTCTGTCCCACATTCTCGCCGCCGGCGTGAACCTGATGGTGCAGAACAACCTGCTGCCACTGACCTCCATCTTCGTTGAACCGGCGAAAATCCTGTTCCTGAACAACGCCATTAACCACGGCATCTTCTCGCCGCTCGGTATCCAGCAGGCGAGTGAAGCGGGCAAGTCGATTTTCTTCCTGATCGAAGCCAACCCGGGCCCGGGTATGGGCGTGCTGATGGCCTACATGTTCTTTGGTCGCGGCAGTGCCAAACAGTCTGCGGGGGGTGCGGCGATTATCCACTTCCTGGGCGGCATCCATGAAATCTACTTCCCGTATGTGCTGATGGCCCCTCGCCTGCTGCTGGCGGTGATCCTGGGCGGGATGACCGGTGTCTTCACGCTGACCGTGCTGAACGGCGGCCTGGTCTCTCCGGCTTCACCCGGTTCTATCCTGGCGGTGCTGGCGATGACGCCAAAAGGTGCCTACTTCGCCAACATCGCGGCGATTGCTGCCGCCTTCGCTGTCTCCTTCGTGGTCTCTGCGATCCTGCTGAAAACCAGCAAAGTCAAAGAAGATGACGATATCGAAGCGGCAACCCAGCGCATGCATGAGATGAAAGCGCAGTCGAAAGGTCAGGGTGCAGCGGGTGGCGCTATCGCCAGCGATGCCATGAGCGTCGATCTGCATCACGTCCGTAAAATCATCGTCGCCTGCGATGCCGGTATGGGCTCCAGCGCCATGGGCGCAGGCGTGCTGCGTAAGAAAGTGCAGGACGCGGGCCTGAGCAATGTTTCGGTAACCAATACCGCCATCAACGCTCTGCCGGGCGATGTCGATCTGGTGATCACCCACCGCGACCTGACCGAACGCGCCATTCGCCAGGCACCGCATGCACAGCATATTTCGCTGAACAACTTCCTCGACAGCGCGCTCTACAGCACCCTGACCGAGCGTCTGGTGGCGGCAAACCGCAGCGACCTCCATCGTGAAACGGTCAACACTGCCCTGTCTGACAGTTACGATGAAGGCAACGCACACCTGTTTAAGCTGGGCGCGGATAACGTCTTGCTCGGCCTGAGCGCCAGCAACAAAGAGCAGGCCATCCGCTTTGCGGGTGAGCAGCTGGTGAAAGGCGGTTACGTTGAGCCTGAATATGTTGAGGCGATGCTGGCGCGTGAAAAACTGACGCCGACCTACCTCGGCGAGTCGATCGCGGTGCCGCACGGCACGGTGGAAGCCAAAGATCGCGTGCTGAAAACCGGCGTGGTGTTCTGCCAGTATCCGGCAGGCGTCCTGTTCGGCGAAGATGCGGACGATGTGGCGCGCCTGGTGATTGGTATTGCTGCCCGCAACAACGAGCACATTCAGGTCATCACCAGCCTGACCAATGCGCTGGATGATGACAGCGTGATTGAGAAGCTGGCGAACACCAGCAGCGTGCAGGAAGTGCTGGATCTCCTGTCAGGCAAACCGGCACTCGCGTAATTCAAGGCTGTTTTTCCCTGGGGCGGTCATGCCCGTCCCGATTTCCTGGGGCGGGTTTGCCCGCCCCATCGTCATTTGATATGGGTCAAAAATTATGAAAGCGTTACATTTCGGAGCAGGAAACATTGGTCGCGGCTTTATCGGCAAATTACTGGCTGATGCAGGTATCGAACTGGTTTTTGCTGATGTGAATCAGGCGGTGCTGGATGCACTGAACGCGCGTCATGAGTATCCCGTTCATGTGGTTGGCGAGCAGGCCAGAACAGAAACCGTTAAAGGCGTCAGTGCGGTAAACAGCACCAGTGATGAGATCGTCACCCTGATTGCGGAGGTGGATCTGGTCACCACCGCCGTGGGGCCGCAGATCCTGGAGCGTATCGCCGGTAGCGTAGCCAAAGGGCTGGCAAAACGCAGCGACAACGGTAACACCCGTCCGTTAAATATCATCGCCTGCGAGAACATGGTGCGCGGCACCAGCCAGCTGAAACAGCATGTGCTGAAGGCGCTGCCCGAACAGTATCACGCCTGGCTGGAGCAGCATGTTGGCTTCGTGGATTCTGCCGTTGACCGCATCGTGCCGCCAACCGAAGCAGGCAGCAGCGATCCGCTGGAGGTGACGGTTGAAACCTTCAGCGAGTGGATCGTGGATAAAACCCAGTTCAAAGGTGACCTGCCGGCCATTCCGGGCATGGAACTGACCGATAACCTGATGGCGTTTGTGGAGCGTAAGCTTTTCACCCTGAATACCGGCCACGCGATTACCGCCTATCTCGGCCAGATGGCGGGTCACCAGACCATTCGCGATGCCATTCTTGACGAAAAAATCCGGGCCGTGGTGAAAGGCGCGATGGAGGAGAGCGGCGCCGTGCTGATTAAGCGCTACGGTTTTGACGCAGAGAAACATGCGGCTTACATCCGCAAGATCCTCGGCCGTTTTGAAAACCCCTATCTGAAAGATGAGGTGGAGCGCGTCGGGCGTCAGCCACTGCGTAAACTCAGCGCGGGCGATCGCCTGATCAAGCCGACGCTGGGGACGCTGGAGTACGGGTTACCGCACGCCAGCCTGGTGCAGGGAATTGCCGCAGCGATGCACTATCACAGCGACCAGGACCCGCAGGCGCAGGAGCTGGCTGCGCTGCTGGCAGAGAAAGGTCCACAGGCGACGCTGGCGGAGATCTCAGGGCTGGATGCTGACAGCGAGGTCGTGGCTTCGGTGGTGAGCGCCTGGCACGCTATGGCATAATGCGCGCGTGTTAGTGACGCAAGCCGGGCGCAGTTCGCCTGCGCCCAACGGCGGTATTGAACCCATGCAGGCAATAATGGAAGAGAAGCAAGCTTTTGAGAACCGGGTGCTTGAGCGCCTGAACGCCGGTCGTTCGGTGAGAAGCTTTCTGATCGCCGCCGTTGAGCTATTGGCGGAAGCCGTCAATCTGCTGGTGCTGCAGGTGTTCCGCAAAGATGACTATGCGGTCAAATATGCGGTAGAACCGCTGCTGCTGGGCGATGGGCCTTTAGGCGAACTCTCGGTTCGCCTGAAGCTGATCTACGGTCTGGGCGTCATCAGCCGGCACGAATATGAAGATGCTGAGCTGCTGCTGGCGCTCCGCGAAGAGCTGAATCACGACACCGGGGAGTATCGTTTTACCGACGATGAAATTCTGGGCCCCTTTGGCGAGCTGCACTGCGTGACCGCCTGGCCGCCCGCACCGGTGTTTCACACTGACGATGCAGAACTGCGCAGCATGCAGCAGCAGCGCTATCTGCAGATGGTGCGATCCACCATGGTTCTCTCCCTCACCGAGCTTATCGCCCGCATCAGTATGAAGCAGGCGTTTAAAAAGTCCGGCAGCTAATCCCGTCAGGCGCCCTTGCGGCGCCTTTTTTGCCTTAACCTGTCGGGAACCGGCGCCAGATTTGGTGTATCCTTGGCCTGTTTTCCTCAACGAGTTGTTGTCATGAAAGAGCAAGAAAAGAACGAAATCAAACGTCTCAGCGATCAGCTGGACGCACTGAACCGCAAAGAGCCGCAGTTACTGGAATCGGGTGATGCCGAAAAACTGGGCGCGCTGCTGAAAGAGAAAGAAACGCTGGTCACGGAAATTGAGCGTCTGCGCAATCAGCGGGTTGAAAAACTGAGTGCAGAAGCGCAGAAGCTGCAAAAGATGGGCTTCAGCCGCGAAATTACCAAAAAAGAGCAGGCAAATCTGGGTGCGCTGAAGAAAAGCGTGCGCGGCCTGGTCGTGGTGCATCCAATGACCGCGCTGGGACGTGAAATGGGTCTGAAAGTGATGACCGGCTTCGCCAGAACCGCATTCTGAGCCCGCGATCAGGCGGCAGCCTGATCGACATCGGCTTTGTGTTCGCCGGCGGCGGCATAAACCTGCTCCGCCAGCGAATCCAGCAGTTCATAGCGACGGCGATACTCTGCCCGCTTCTTACTGGCGATCTCCTCCAGCGTTTTACGCGGCAGGCTCAGCGGCAGTCTGAACATCCCGTCCGGGCGAGCCTCGCCACTCAGCGACAGCCAGAACTCACTGTAGCTGGCAAAGAACTTATCCCCTTTGCTGTGACGATAACGCAGACTGCGGAAGACGTGCGTCTCATCGCCCACCGCCAGAATAGCTTCCACGCCGCACTGCTTCGCCACAATAAATACCGCTTCCATTAACAGGCGTTTCGGAAAGAGCCCCTGCGCCGCTTTGGTCGCCTCGCGGATCACCTCATTATTGATATGTTTCCGCGGGCCCTGTAATCCGCCAATTAATAAGGTGCGCTGGTTATTCTCGTTCAGAATAGAAAAAGAGAGCGAGGCGATCACTTCGTCGTTATAACGCAATACCAGCGTCACTTCACCTTCACGGTCGAAATAACCCGAGCTGCAGGAGAGCAGGAATTTCTCGCCATTTTTACCGATCAGCGTCGCCAGCGGATTATCAGACGCGCTCTGCAGCAGCTGACGCAGCGCCGGATTCGCCAGATTATTCATCAGGGTGTAGTGATCGAGAATGGCCTGTGCGCGGGCCGCAATGCTCATCCCCGAGCGCAGATAGGGCCGGTGCAGCTTGGCTGGCAGCAGTCCCTGGGTGCTCATCAGCAGGGCGCGCTGTGGTAATTGCGACAGCGCATCCAGATAATGCAGCGTAGTCAGCGGCGATATTAATGTTCTTAACACAAATTTCAGCCGGAAGCGTTTACTCAGCCAGAGTTTATCCGGCACATATTTCCCACTGATTAACTGGAAAAAAAGCGAGGCAGTTGAATCGGTCGTGGATTCATGAGTAGTTATAATTGACATAATCAGCGACACACAAAGAGTTAAGCAACGATGTCACTGAAAATAACATGGCCAATATCAACGGCAGGTTAATATCGGACAACATTAAAGCGGATATTTTACGATTTCTGGTTCACTTTGAGACTGCATAAAATAGGGATAAAAAAAACCGGCAAAATAGAATTTACCGGTTTATCTTCATTATGTTTACGTTTGGTTAACTTACTGAGCAGCAGCGAAACGCGCAGCCGCTTCGTCCCAGTTAACGACGTTCCAGAACGCTTTGATGTAATCAGGACGTTTGTTCTGATACTTCAGGTAGTAAGCGTGTTCCCACACGTCCAGACCGATGATCGGGAAACCAGACACGCCGGCAACCGCTTCGCCCATCAGTGGGTTATCCTGGTTTGCGGTGGACACCACAGCCAGTTTGTCACCCTGCTTAACCAGCCATGCCCAGCCAGAACCGAAACGGGTGGCTGCCGCTTTCTCAAACTCTTCCTGGAATTTTTCTACGCTGCCGAAATCTTTCTCAATCGCGGCTTTCAGGTCGCCCTGCAGCGTGGTGCCGGTTTTCAGGCCTTTCCAGAACAGGCTGTGGTTAGCGTGACCACCTGCGTTATTGCGCAGTGGGCCTTTTTTGTCTGCTGGCAGCTGATCCAGTTTGGTGATCAGCTCGTCAACCGGCAGATTGGCAAATTCAGTGCCTTCCAGCGCCGCGTTAGCGTTGTTCACATAGGTCTGGTGATGTTTGGTGTGATGGATTTCCATCGTCTGCTTGTCGAAATGCGGTTCCAGTGCGTCGTATGCGTAAGGCAGGGATGGCAGTGAATAACTCATGTTCTTCCTCTCCATTTAGTGGGTGCAGCACGACGGATTCAGGACGTGCCGCGTAAGCAGTCGAATCATTATAGTTAAATTCATGTAGCGTAAAAGGGTAATCAATGCCCTATAAAACCTAAGGAATTGAGAAATCCGGCAATAGCAACCCGTTGTTTTTACAAGATGCTGTGCCTCACCCTGCCTTTTTGACCCTCTCCGTCCGCCGGACCGGGATGCCGATCCCGCACGCAGAGCAGGCGGTCTGTCCGCCCGCCTGCCGCGTCAGCCCTGACCTGCGGACTACCTGCCCAGCTCGCGCAGTGCGCTGTCGAGTGCGCCGACCAGCCAGTCGATGTCACTTTCCTGGAATGCCAATGGCGGACGCAGTTTCAGCACATTCCCATAGGGGCCCGCGACCGAGGTCAGCACGCGATGTTCACGCAGCTTCTCGATTAAATCCAGCGCCAGGGTTTTATCCGGCGTTTTACTGTGACGATCGGTCACCAGCTCGAAGCCGATAAAGAGTCCGGCACCGCGCACATCCCCTACGCACTCATAACGATCCATCAGGGTTTTCAGCTCAGCCAGCAGCTTCGCGCCGACGACCCG